>NZ_JASOKQ010000078.1:0-342 GCF_030216265.1 Corynebacterium sp. UMB0012 | reverse complement strand
ACCTTTCTGGTGAGACAGCGATGAATCTTGCGCGCGAGTTTGGCCTGTCATCAGAGAAGCTGGTCAGCGGATGGTCGCGGAAATGGCGTAAAGGTGGCGATGAGGCACTAAAACCGAAGCCGAAGGGCAGGCCCAAGGGTTCGGGCACGCCGAAGCCGCTTTCGGAGGAAGCGAAGCTGCGTCGCCAGATCGCGCGGTTGGAAGCGGAAAACGCATATCTAAAAAAATTGCGGGACTTGAGGAATCAGGGACACGCCTGAAGGTCCAGGCGATTGTCATCCTCAAGTCACGGCATCGTCTGCAATACCTTTTGGATGCGGCAGGCATGCCGAGAGCAACGTT
>NZ_JASOKQ010000077.1:0-362 GCF_030216265.1 Corynebacterium sp. UMB0012 | reverse complement strand
TGAACTGCTCCCCATTAGTTGGACTGAGAAATCAGTTTCCGATTAGTGGGGAGTAGTTTTCATTGAGAGCCCGAAGTTTGGTGAGTGAGCATCAGCGGGAGCAGTTGGTTGAACTATTTGAGCAAGGCATAGGCTATCGTGCCGCTGCTACTGCTCTTGGTGTCTCCAAATACGCCGCCCGTATGCTCTATCGTCGGTTTAAACTGCATGGCAGACTATGTCTTGTGGGAAAACCGACTAAGCAGCAGTATTCGTTCGAAATCAAGAAGGAAGTTGTCCAACGCCACCTTTCTGGTGAGACAGCGATGAATCTTGCGCGCGAGTTTGGCCTGTCATCAGAGAAGCTGGTCAGCGGATGGTCG
>NZ_JASOKQ010000076.1:0-364 GCF_030216265.1 Corynebacterium sp. UMB0012 | reverse complement strand
TCCAGCATCAGAATCTTTTCCAGTGAGTTGGCTCTTTGCATCAGGTGGCCAAAGTATTGGAGTTTCAGCTTCAGCATCAGTCCTTCCGATGAATATTCAGGACTGATTTCCTTTAGGATGGACTGGTTGGATCTCCTTGAAGTCCAAGTGACTCTCAAGAGTCTTCTCCAACACCACAGTTCAAAAGCATCAATTCTTCGGCGCTCAGCCTTCTTCACAGTCCAACTTTCACATCCATACATGACCACTGGAAAAACCATAGCCTTGGCTGGACGGACCTTTGTTGGCAAAGTAATGTCTCTGCTTTTGAATATACTATCTAGGTTGGTCATAACCTTCCTTCCAAGGAATAAGTGTCTTAATT
>NZ_JASOKQ010000075.1:0-369 GCF_030216265.1 Corynebacterium sp. UMB0012 | reverse complement strand
ACTGCCAACATCCATTAGATGATAGAAATGGCAAGAGAGTTTCAGAAGAACATCTACTTCTGCTTTATTGACCACATCAAAGCCTTTGACTGTGTGGATCACAACGAACTATGGAAAATTCTTCAAGAGATGGGAATACCAGACCACCTGACCTGCCTCTTGAGAAATCTGTATGCAGGTCAGGAAGCAAGTTAGAACTGGCCATGGAACAACAGACTGGTTCCAAATAGGAAAAGGAGTATGTCAAGGCTGTATATTGTCACCCTGCTTATTTAACTTATATGCAGAGTACATCATGAGAAACGCTGGGCTGGAAGAAGCACAAGCTGGAATCAAGATTGCCGGGAGAAATATCAATCACCTCAGATA
>NZ_JASOKQ010000074.1:0-372 GCF_030216265.1 Corynebacterium sp. UMB0012 | reverse complement strand
AATCAGCCTGGCAGCACGGCCTCAGGAGAATCCCTCCACCTCTCGGCTCAGACAAGGGGTCAACAATGCTGCTGCTGCTGCTGCTGCTAAGTCGCTTCAGTCGTGTCCGACTCTTTGTGACCCTATGGAATGTAGCCTGCCAGGCTCCTCTGTCCATGGGGTTTCCCAGGCAAGAATACTGGAGTGGGTTGCCATTTCCTTCTCCAATGCATGAAAGTGAAAAGTGAAAGTGAAGTTGCTCAGTTGTGTCCAATTCTTAGTGACCCCATGGACTGCAGCCCACGAGGCTCCTCTGTCCATGGGATTTCCTAGTCAAGAATACTGGAGTGGATTGCAATTCCCTTCTCCAGGGGATCTTTCCGACCCAGGAAT
>NZ_JASOKQ010000073.1:0-391 GCF_030216265.1 Corynebacterium sp. UMB0012 | reverse complement strand
CCCAGCGCACGCTTACCGATTCTGTCGGGGGTATCTACCAGACTGCTGCTGAATTCGAGCGCTATGCACTCCGTATGGCCTCCTGTAGCGGTTTGTTACGTTTTGGTTGGTCTACCATCATGGAAACCGGAGAAACGCGCCTACGGCTTCGTAGTGCGCAATTTTGCCGTGTCCGTCATTGCCCTGTCTGCCAGTGGAGAAGAACCCTCATGTGGCAAGCCCGTTTTTATCAGGCTCTACCGAAAATCGTTGTGGATTACCCGTCTTCCCGATGGTTGTTTCTGACGTTAACTGTCAGGAACTGCGAGATAGGTGAACTTGGAACAGTCCTTACAGCAATGAATGCGGCGTTTAAGCGAATGGAAAAGCGAAAGGAGCTATCACCTGTTCA
>NZ_JASOKQ010000072.1:0-399 GCF_030216265.1 Corynebacterium sp. UMB0012 | reverse complement strand
AGGTACCCGTACCGGAAGGTGCGGGTGGATCACCTCCTTTCTAAGGAGCTTTTATTTTTCGGGTGCAGTTGCACCCTGTGGTTGGTTGAGTATGCGAGTGTCATACTGCCGGCCTTTTTGAATTGAAAAATTGTCCGGGTGAAACACACGCTCAAGAGACGAACTAAGTGTTTGAATGGCGCTTTGTGACACACGTTGTCCGTGCACAGTTAAACGAAAAATAATGTTGTTTGTATGTTGGTGCATTGTTGGGTGTCTGGGGCATTATTCCCCTTTTTTGTGCCTGACCATTATGTCTGCTGATACTTGTTGTGTTGGTGGTGTGTGGTTGGGGTGTTGTGTGAGAACTGTATAGTGGACGCGAGCATTAAACACGCATTAAATGGATTGCTTATTTGT
>NZ_JASOKQ010000071.1:0-401 GCF_030216265.1 Corynebacterium sp. UMB0012 | reverse complement strand
ATTTAATGCGTGTTTAATGCTCGCGTCCACTATACAGTTCTCACACAACACCCCAACCACACCCTGCCAACACCAACCGTGTCAACAAGACTCATGGTCAGGCACAAAAAGGGGGATAATGCCCCAGACACCCAACAATGCACCAACATACAAACAACATATTTTTCGTTTAACTGTGCATGGACAACGTGTGTCACAAAGCGCCATTCAAACACTCAGTCTGTCTCATAGGGTGTGTGTTTCACCCGGACAATTTTCAATTCAAAAAGGCCGGCAGCATGACACTCGCATACTCAACCAACCACAGGGTGCAACTGCACCCACAATAAAAGCTCCTTAGAAAGGAGGTGATCCACCCGCACCTTCCGGTACGGGTACCTTGTTACGACTTCGTCCCAATC
>NZ_JASOKQ010000070.1:0-404 GCF_030216265.1 Corynebacterium sp. UMB0012 | reverse complement strand
GAAGTAGATGACCGAGCAGTACCAGGTCATTGGGAAGGCGACCTCATTCTAGGCGCGGGCAATAAGTCTGCAATTGGAACTCTCGTAGAACGAACCACGCGCTATGTCATCTTGCTGCATCTACCTAATGGGCATAATGCTACCGAAGTAAATGAAGCACTTACTAAAGCGATCGCTGGCTTGCCAGATCATCTCAAAGGCTCACTTACCTGGGACCAAGGAAGTGAAATGGCCTGCCATAAGGCCTTTTCTGTAGCGACAAACTGTCCCGTGTTCTTCTGCGATCCTGGCTCGCCGTGGCAGCGAGGCACCAATGAAAACACCAACGGACTACTAAGGCAGTACTTCCCTAAAGGCACAGACCTAAGCGTCCATAGTGCAGCGGACCTAGAATTCGTCGCCAT
>NZ_JASOKQ010000069.1:0-406 GCF_030216265.1 Corynebacterium sp. UMB0012 | reverse complement strand
TGAACTGCTCCCCATTAGTTGGACTGAGAAATCAGTTGCCAACAACTAGTGGGGAGCATTTTCTTTGAGAGCACGTAGTTCGCTGAGTGAAGTTCAGCGTGAGCAGTTAGTGGAGCTTTTCGAGCAGGGAATGGGTTGCCGAGCCGCTGCTCGTGTTGTCGGTGTCTCGAGAGACGCAACGCGTAGACTTTATCGCCGTTTCCAACTGCGTGGCAGACTATGTCTCGTGGAGAAACCAAACAAGCAGCACTACTCCTTCGAGGCGAAGAAGGAAGTTGTAGAACGTCATCTTGCGGGTGAGTCGATGATGGATCTTGCCCGAGAGTTCAATCTTTCATCCGACCACCTCGTCAAGGACTGGGTGGCTAAGTGGCGCAGAGGCGGCGACGAGGCTCTGCGCCCGAAG
>NZ_JASOKQ010000006.1:0-131119 GCF_030216265.1 Corynebacterium sp. UMB0012 | reverse complement strand
CTTCGGTGACACCGTAGTCATTATCGGTGAAACTCCTTCTAGATCAGAGCCTCACACACAAACTTCCTGACACCCTCGTGGCTTATATCGTATTTAGCGGTGGACACGCGCAGGGATCGGATCCGTCGAGCGCTGAATTCGATCCAGAGCTTAAGGCCGCATGTGCTACGAGAGACCAAGCCGAGAAAGAAATTGCCCGCCGTATGAGAAATGACGAGAGCCCAATTGTCGTGAAGGAATGGCACATCTGGGAAGCTTCATTCGGGCGCGTGTTGTCAGGAGCGAACGACAGAAGCGAGGTGCAAGTATCAATGTATGGAGTCAGGATCTAAAAGGGGGAATGCCACCTCTAGTTAAAATGACATAATGTGCATTATCGGACAAATACTAATTTTCAGAGGGCTTCATGTTTCGTCCTCAAGCCGCCTGGGCGCTAACACATCTTTCCGGGCCACCTATTGGGCCCCGGTTCAGCTTCCTTCAATCTCCACGCGATGTTACGGCGGTTTGCTTGGTGACGCTCCACAGTCCCTGTCGTGCCATCCGCCGGCCGCCAGACTCAGGCGCATGTATCGATTCCAGCTTGTAGCTCATTGGAGTTCAGCTCTGTGACAGCGGGCCCCATCAGTCTTTCGGGACTTCTTCATTCAGGGGCCAACCGTTGGTGGCGGTGTTTCGTTCGGTGACCGAAAACCTGATATCGGGCAAAAATATGCTCTTCTAGTGGGGCCAACTACACCACTATATAACGTCACACTGACGTTATTCGAGGAAGTTTCCCCAACGCCGTGAAGGCCTAACTAGCGATTCCGGTAAGCGCTCCACAGCTGCCAGATAGTCAACAGCGCCAAAAGAACCGAGATGGCCACAATGACCCACATCTGTTGAACGGCTACGAAAATGGTAAAACCGATGACGACGACGAGGCGCAGCCACATAAACGGGATAATCTGACGGGAATTCACAGGCTAGGCCCTCGCTAGTTCTTCTCGAAAGAAATACGGAGATTTACTTCGCCCTTTTCCTCGACCTTCGCGGCGAGCATCTCCGGGGTCTCTACGCCGTAATCAAGGCGATCAACTGGCACGGTGCCGCCGATAACGATCTGGTCTCCATCGCGAAGGACGTCAAAATCTTGAGTGATCTCGTGCGTCTTATTCTTGATCGTCAGATCGCCGGTGAGCTCAACCTTGCCAATGGTGCCGTCATCAGGGACGTCGGCAAGCGAGGCCGGCTTAGTCAGCTCAAAAGAAGACTCCGGGAAAAGCTGGGTCTCAAAGAGCTTGGACTTCATGTTCTGGTCGCGGACCTTCTTATCCGTGGTCAGCTCGTCCATATCAACGGTGACCGTGGCTGTTTTCAGGGTGGAATCAGAAATATCCGCCTGGCCGGTTACCTCCGTGGTTGATCCCGATGTGGTGGTCTTTTCCGCAGGTAGAACCTCATTAAAGGTAAAACCAACCGAGGTATGATTATTAGCACGGCCCTTGGCTACCTCCCAGGTGCCATCGAGCTCCGTTGATGCGGCCTTTGCGCCGTCGGCGGAAACTGGTTCGGTCTTTACTCCGGCGCCCTTGAGGAGCGAATACACCATCGGGCCAATGGCCACGGCGGTGAGCAACACAATCAGCACCACAAAGATGGTGATGACGAGTTTGCGGTTATAAAAAAGCTTTTTCATCTTCTATCGAAGTCCTTCTAGACGTCGCGCCAGGGCAACAAGCTCTTCGCACAAACCGGCAAGCTCCTGCGCACTAGCGCCTTCCTCCGCGGCGGTGTTGATATCTTCTGCGGAACAACGTAGTTCAAAAAGTCCGTCGCGCAAACTCTCTGCCTTGTCTGGAGTAAGGATCACGGCATTGGCGGGAATTCCCGTGCCACTGACGTTATTTCTTTGCTCATAAGCCCGCTGCTTGCAGGAGGCGCTGCAAAACTTCCGTGGCCGTCCCCTACCGCCTTGGTCAATGTCCTTCCCACACCATTGGCAGGAACCGACGTTGCGTTCACGACTAGCTGTA
The DNA here is from genome assembly GCF_030216265.1 of Corynebacterium sp. UMB0012. Taxonomy (NCBI): domain Bacteria; kingdom Bacillati; phylum Actinomycetota; class Actinomycetes; order Mycobacteriales; family Corynebacteriaceae; genus Corynebacterium; species Corynebacterium sp. UMB0012. Next base: position 129,101 of record NZ_JASOKQ010000006.1, on the reverse strand, counting down.
CGGATCACCCGATACACTTTAGTTCATTTTGGGCGGGCTGGGAACAAAGACGCGTGGGTGTTCGTTATAATTAGTAGCTCTTAGGCGAAGTTTTGCTTCGCACTCAATCAGGGACCTCTTTGAAAAGGATGATGTTGCATGGCAGATCGCGTACTCCGTGGCAGCCGTATGGGCGCAGTCAGCTACGAAACCGACCGCGACCACGACCTCGCACCGCGCCAGATGGTGAAGTACCGCACCGAAGACGGCGAGATTTACGAGGTGCCTTTCGCGGATGATGCTGAAATCCCTGAAGAATGGATGTGCAAGAACGGCAAGCTGGGCCACCTGGTAGAAGGTGAAGGCGTTGAGTCTAAGCCCGCTAAGCCACCACGCACCCACTGGGATATGCTGCGTGAGCGCCGCTCCATTGAGGAGCTCGATGAGCTGCTTGAAGAGCGCATTAACCACCTGCGCTCCCGCCGCCGTTCCGCAGCCCGCCTCCTGAAGGAACAGCAGGAGCAGCAGCAAAAGAACTCTTAAAGTTCTGCGGCAGCAAAAGGCCCGTACCTCCCTACTCTAACTAAGGGACGGTACGGGCCTTATGCGTTGCGGTTGCGCCTACTTCTTGAGCTGCGCAATCTGGTGCTTTGCCAGATGCCCGATCTCGCTGGCGAAGTCAGAGACCCAGCCGGCGCCCTTACGGGCCTGAACGCCTAGATCGTGAATGGAGCCGTCCTTGACTTCACGGTTGACCAACTGGGACACGGCGCTACCGAAGTCCTGCAGCTGCTCAGCGCGATGGGCAACGCCCCACTTGGTTACCTCGAGCAAAGAATCCTTCACGAAGGAACCGTCGAGCTTGGACTCGCCATATTCGCGCTCGGTAAAGGTAATGGGAACCTCGCGGACGTCAAAGCCAGCCTTGACGGCACGGAAGGCCAGATCAACCTGGAAGATGTAACCGGCCTTGGACAGCTCATCAAAGTCGATGGACTCGAGCAGCTCGCGGCGGAAAGCGCGGTAACCGGCGGTCATATCGGACAGGCCAGCGCCCAGCGCTACGGAGATGTAGATATTGCCAAGGCGGGAGAGATACTCACGAGTTGCCGGCCAGTTCACGGTCTCGCCACCCGGGATATAGCGGGAGCCGATAACTAGGTCCGCGCCCTTGTCCACCTCTTCCAACAACAGGTGAAGCTGTTCCGGGGCGTGGGAGCCGTCTGCATCCATCTCACACAGCACCTGGTAGTCGCGCTCCAATCCCCACTCAAAGCCGGCGATATAAGCGCCTAGCAGGCCACCTTTGCCCTCGCGGTGAAGAACATGGATGTGGTCATCTTGCGCTGCGAATTCATCGGCCTTGTCACCAGTTCCATCGGGAGAGTTATCGTCCACGATGAGGATATGGACCTCTGGGACGGCCTCACGGACGCGTCCAGTAATGAGAGGAAGATTTTCGATCTCGTTATAGGTCGGGATGATGACCAAGGTCGAGGATTCAAGCGTGCTCACAGTGTTTATGCTCCTACGTATGTATCTGTGCCGGAGCGGCGCGGGGTGCGTCGCAGGCGGTTTGTGCGCAAAGCTACCAGTGCGCAGACTGTTCCAATAATAACCATGAGCCATTGCAGGGGCGAACCAAACCTCACGGAAAAGGTCTCGCCGCTACGCAAGGGCAACTGTTCTACTAAGGCGTCCGCCGTGAAAATATCCGTGGACTGGCTAACGCGTCCATCCGGGTGAACAATGGCGGATACACCAGAAGTCGCCGCCACCACCACGGCTCGGTCCGTCTCCATCGCACGCAACCGGCTCATGGCCAATTGTTGGTAGGTCATATCGGAATAGCCAAAGGTGGCGTTATTGGTAGGCGTCGTCAGCAGTTGCGCTCCATTTTTCACCGACTCCCTAAAGGCGCTATCGAAGGAAACTTCGTAGCACGTTGCCACGCCAACCGGCACGCCCGCCATGGAGACAACGCCTGGGCCGTTACCGGGCTTAAAATCGCCGGCGAGGTCCACATAGTCAGAAAACTTGCCAAAGAAATCCCGCATGGGCATGGTTTCACCGAAGGGCTGCAGGTACTTTTTATAGTGGTGGTCTCCCACCGTATGGCCGGGAGCAAAGACCTGCATTGTGTTGCGGGCTCCCACCTCATCCCGCGTAGCGGTGCCAACCAAAACAGGTGCGTCTATCGCATCGACGGCGCCACTGATCGCCGTGGCTGCCTTGCCGTCACGGAATGGGTTGATATCGGAGGAGTTTTCGGGCCAGATGACTAGGTCAATGTCTTTTTCGCGTGCGGCCAGCTTCTTTGTTTCGGCCACGTGGTTGTTGAGGACCGCCTGGCGTTGCCCGGCAAAGTCTAGGCCCATGCGAGGTACGTTTCCTTGGATTGCGGCAACCTTTGCTTCTCCGACAGTGGAATCGTCTCGGTTGATGCCTAAGCCTGCCACCGTCGCGCTTGCGAGGGGAAGGATAGCTGCTAGGAGTGCGGCGCTCTTGGCCTTCCATCCGCGTTGAATCAGGAGCGCAGCGAGACCGCAGCCGCACAAAACTGTGGCTGCGGTAATGAGCGAGGTTCCACCCCACGGCGCCAGGTTGGCTAGCGGTCCGTCGACTTGTCCCCAAGCCAATTTCACCCAAGAGAAACCGCCGAAAGGTACCGAGGAACGCAGCACCTCCACCGTGAGGTAGAAGAACGGGAAGGCAATAAAACCGTATTTCCACCGCGCTACCGCCGCGCCGCCAAAGCCCAGCACAATGGCGTATACCGAAAGCCATACGGCCAAAGCGATGTATGGCCCGCTGCCCACCAATTCGCCGATCCATGGCAACGTCAGCAAGTACAGCACGAGCGAATGTGTTACTGCAAGAAGCGCGCCCACACGGGCGGAAACGTTCCTAGTTCCCCACGGCAGCAAGCTCACGTACAGCAAGCCCACGCCCACAATGGCAACCCACCACCAGCCACGGGGCTCTATGGCGGCATACGTGAGCAGACCAGAAAGACCCGCCACTACGAGGCGGGCAAGAGTCAGCACCACTAGCTTTTTCCGCCCTTGGACTCGCCACCGGAGGGACCGAAGTCATCTGGATCCAGGTTCTCACTCCAGCGGCGGATCTCCTCCTCATCCAACACCTCATGCGGGCCAGCATCCTGCGTGCTGGGGTGCCCACTTTGTGTTGCTTGGCCACGACCAAAGGAGCCAAAATCGCCATAAGAATCGTGCTGCTGCGCCATCGGGGTGGCCTCGTAGATCTTAACGCCCATGTTTTCGATCTTGCGGTACAAGGAGGCCGCCATCACCGTGCGGAAGACGGCGCGGGTCGGCGAGAAAATAAAGAGGGCTCCGAGGATCGTCGTCAAGAAACCCGGCAAAGAAAGCAACATGCCGCCTACTAAGGTAAGGCCCACATTGCTGGCAGTCTTGCCCACATTGTCGCCGCGCACGACGTATGTACCGTCCCCTGTGCGTTCGACCTGCTTTCCCATCAAGCGGCGCACTTCAATGCCAGCGATGGACATTCCGAAGAACATGGTGACAAAGAGTGCGATAAGCGCCCAGCCAACACCGATCCATTGACAAACGGCCCAGAAGGTCAGGGTCTCTGCGACCATGTAGAGAGCAAAATACATAAACGGCATGGCCTCAGTCTAACGAGGCAGACTGATAAAGTGCTGGCAACACTCATGCGCGAGGCTGCAGCCACGGCAGGTTAAACTAGTGCGCATGTTTACTCCTGCGCTTTTTGAAGACCCCCAGTACGGCACGTGCATCCGCATCCACGTTGCCGGTGGCAGCACCCACGCCCAGGATTGGGTTACTTTGGCGCAGTGCGCCAGTGCTGTTGCGGATGGGTATGTCTACATCGACCGGTTTTCCGCAATCGAGCTGCGCAGCATTAAGGATGCGGAGGCACTCAATCAGCAGCTCCAGCAGTTGCGATTGCGCGCCACGGCGATGCCGGTGCTGGCTTCGCCTTTGTCGGCGGAGGCCAAGCAAACGGCCCAGGATATCGCGGCTGAGCTAGGAGCGGCAAAAGGCGGACCCGGACTGGCCGTTATCGCCCACGACGACGTACCGACCGGCGCGGCTGCAGTCAGCCTTAGCATCGACGGGGACGGAGCCCTGCGCCTTGAGCGTTCCCCGCTTGGCGACGCCCCCTCTGCCCCACTGACTCCACAGGCTGCTGCCCAGCACTATGGGGAGGTACTCCAGCACGCGGATTCCGCTGAGCCTAAGGCATCCGCCCTGGCAGAACCAGGCCCCATTGGCTGGTTAGATGATCATTTGCCTGCGGGCGTTGTCGACCTCGGCGCGGGCGTGCACCGCGGCGCCATCCCTGCTGAGTTTGCGCAGCTCATAGGCCAGTTAGAGGTAGACATCACCGTCACCCCGTGGGGCGGATTAGTCTTTCACAATATTGCCGAGGGTGATGCCGAAGTGGTGCTGCGCGTACTCGCCCCACGCGGTTTTATCTTCGACATCAACTCTCCCCTGCTACGCGCAGAGTAACGAGAGCGCAGAGTTTAGCGCGGCATATGCCGCCAGAGTGGGCGCGGTACAAGCCGCATGACCCACGCTAGGCCCTGCAGAGCCCGAGGAATCCACACGGTGCGCGAACGCGGCTTACCGCGCCGTGCATCGCGGTCAATGCAGTCGACTACTGCCTCGGCCACATCTGCCGGACGCACGGAAAGTGGCGCCGGCTTCATTCCTTCCGTCATGCTGCCGATGACAAAGCCAGGGCGCGCAGTAATAAGGCCTACCTGGCTGCCGTGCAGCTTGTCCGCCAGCCCCTGACAAAAAGCATCAAGACCGGCCTTGGTAGATCCGTACACGTAGTTTGCCCGGCGAGCCCTCCAGCCTGCTATCGAGGAAAAGGCGACGATATGGCCGCGGTGCATACGCTGGGAAACGAGTGTAAGCAGTGAAATCTGCGCGGCATAATCGATCGTGGCGATGTCGACCGCGTGGGAAGCATCGCGTTCTGCCCGCTGCTGATCGCCCAGGACCCCAAAGGCGACGACAGCAAGCTCAAGGGGGCCTGCCAGCTCTATGGCGCGCTCAACCACACCGGCATGGGACGGAAAATCTGCGGCGTCAAAATCAAGCAGATGAATGCTGCGCGCACCCGCCGCTCGGAGCCCGCCTTCCACGTCTTCCATACCGTGGGTGCCGCGAGCGGCGAGCACAATATCGTGGCCTGGGGCTACTCTCCTAGCGATTTCTCCGCCGATATCGCTACGGCCGCCTAGAATCAGTACGCCAGCCATTAGCGGACGTCACGCGGAGCTTGGTTCAGGGACTCGTAGCCATCGTTGGTCAGCACCACGATGTCTTCCAAACGCATGCCCCACTTGCCTTCCAAGTAGATACCCGGCTCAATGGAAAAGGCCATGCCCTCTTCCAAGGCGAGATCGTTGCCTTCCATGATGAAAGGCTCCTCGTGCGTGGACAGGCCGATGCCATGTCCGGTGCGGTGGACAAAGAAGTCGCCCCAACCGGCTGCCGAGATCGCCTGGCGGGCAATGGCATCGATGTCTGCGGCGGTGCTGCCGGGTTGGGATGCTGCGCGGGCGGCAGCTTGGGCGTCGGCAAGCACGGCATAGGCATCCTGAAAATCCTGCGGGGCCGTAGAAATATCCCCGCCCACTACGTAGGTGCGGGTGCAATCGGAGTGGTAGCCGGAAGGCAAAGTGCCTCCGATATCGACGACGACTGGCTCGCCCTCAGCCAACACGCGATCCGAAAAGCTATGGTGCGGGTTGGCACCATTCGGGCCGGATCCGACAATGACGAAATCGATAACAGAGTGCTCCTGCAGGATGAGCTTTTCCAGCTCGTGGGCCACCTCGGCCTCGGTGCGGCCGGCCTGCAAAAGCTGTGGAACTTGCGCGTGGACCGCGTCGATGGCATAGCCAGCCTTCCGCAGCTCAGCAATCTCAGCCTCGTCTTTGCGGGTAAAAAGCTCGGCTAATGCATAAGTGGCCAGTTCATAGCTGGCGTGTGGAAGCAGATCTTGGAAACGCAGCACGTGGTCTGCAGTCAGCGACTGTCCCAGCGCTACCTTGCCTAGTCCGTCGCCTGCGCCATGCAGTGCAAGCTCATAAGGATTTTCTCCGTCATTCCAGCCACGCAACTCTACATCTAGCTCACCTACTGGAGCAGCCTTGATATCGGTGATATCGGTATTAGGCGCGGCGATCCATGCATTGCCCTGCTGCGGCACGACCAAGACCGTCAAGCGTTCGTGGGAAGAAACCCAGGAGCCGGTGAGGTAGGCAAAGTCTGGTCCCGTGCCAATGAGGAGCAGATCGATGCCCTTGTCTGCAGCTGCCTTTTGGGCGGCGTGCAGACGCTGGGCGTAGACATCAGCGGAAAAAGTCTGAGTATCAGTCATGCCCCAGAGTCTACTCGTCCGCGCCGCGGATTTTAGGCGCCAATGGCTACGACACCGCGCTGAATTGCGTCGATGGCCCGGCGGGCGTTGCGTTGAATTTCGCCGTCGTACCCCGTCTTAGCCACTTGTTGGAGCAGGTCGATGACTTGGCGGCACCAACGGACAAAATCACCCGGGGTGAGCTCGGCGCCGGCTTCATTGGCCGCAGCCATGCAGTAGCCCAAGGGTGCGCCGGCCGCCCATTGGTGTACCGCCAAGGCGAATCCGGCCTCTGGTTCACGGGTGGGCGGCAGCCGATGGCGCTGCTCATCAGCGGTCAGTTCGGTGTACACGCGCCACGTGGCATTCATAGCGTCAGCCATACGCTCGGTGGCTGCTTCCGGTTGCCCACTGGTGGCCTTGCGGTTTTCGAAACAGCACAGGGAGGCAACGCCGGCAAGCTCTGCAGGATCGAGTTCATCCCAAATTCCGCGCTTGAGGCATTGGGCGACGAGCAAATCGGATTCGCTGTGAATTTTGGCAAGGCGCTCGCCTTCCTCCGTGATGACCGGCGTGCGATCGGCACCGGCCCCGGTGAACTCGACGTAGTCCATCTCAGCGAGGAGGTCCACAATGCGCTCGAAGGTGCGACCCAAAGTATCCGTAGCTTTATTGACTTTGGACTGGAGCTTGTCCCGATCACGCTCGCGCCGTGCTAGCTTTTGCGCCAGGCCCGCCAGCTGTTCGCGGTCAGTAGCCGGCCACTCGTGAGCTGGATGAGCACGCAGTGCGTCGCGCAACTGACCTACCCGCTTATTTGGCCGGGCGCGGGTGTGCGACTTCATGCGCTTGGGCCGGTCGAAGTGTTCACGGTGCAAGACATCCTGCACATATCGGGTATTGCGGCGCGGGTTCTTGCGCACCGGCTTGGGGATCTTGATGCTTCCGACTTGGATCGGTGGGTTATTGATTCCGGCCGCATCGATACGGCCAGACCACCCGGACTCAGTGGTAATCCACGGGCGGGGATCCGCAGTTTGGTTAGCGGGAGTCACAACCGCGGCGAGAATAGGACGCTTCTTGCCGGGCATGGCAATAACATCGCCCAGCTGGAGGCGTCCCAGTACCGCGATAACCTCTTGGTTTCGTTGATTGGCACTATCGATTTTTGATTGCTTTTCTTCCGCTGTGAGCTCGCGGCGCAGGCGGACATAGTCCATGAGAACCTCGGCGGGATCCTCCCCGTCTTTAGCAGGCGGTGCAAGTGAGGCCACGGCATCATCGAGCTGGTTGCGCAGTTCCCGCACGCGATGCTCGGCGCGTTCAATCTCGCGAGTTTCCTCCACGACGGAGCCATCGGCCTGGAACTGTGCGAAGGACTTTTCCAACAAACGCAGAGATTCCTCGAAGCCGAGCATTCCCAGCAAATTGATCGCCATATTGTAACCCGGTGCAAAAGTGGAAATGAGAGGATACGTACGGGTAGAAGCAAGGCCAGCTACTTGACGCGGATCCATGGCGGGTGCCCATTGCACAACTGCATTGCCCAATGTATCGATGCCACGGCGTCCTGCCCGGCCAGTCAGCTGCGTGTACTGGCCTGGGGTGAGATCGACGTGCGCCTCACCATTGAACTTAATGAGCTTTTCTAGCACCACGGTGCGCGCCGGCATATTGATGCCGAGTGCGAGCGTTTCAGTAGCAAACACGGCGCGAACGAGCCCGCGTACGAATAGGTCTTCCACGATGTGCCGGAACGCGGGCAGCATGCCCGCATGGTGCGCGGCAAAGCCACGGGAGAGGGCTTCGCGCCAGCGCTTAAAATCCAGGACCTGCAGATCTTCTTCAGGGATACCTTCCACACCCGCATCGACGATGTCCTTGATTTCCTGTGCTTCCTCTTGGGAGGTAAGCACCATGCGGCTGCGCAGGCACTGATAAAGAGCGCCGTCGCAGCCGGCACGGGAGAAAATGAAGGTGATCGCCGGAAGCATATCCTGCGATTGCAATACCTTCAATACCTCTGGGCGGCCTAAGGGGCGATAGCGATCCTGCTTCCGAGCGGCGCCGGAGCGTCCCTTTCCCTTACCGTGGAATTCGCTGCGTCCGCCACCCTTGTGACGCGCACGCGCACGAAAACCCTTGCCGGATTTATAGTCTGCGCGACCATCATCGGTATCGCCGGCTTCAAGGCGCTGGATCCTACGCTCTAGCTCGGAGTTGACCTGGCCGCCAGATTCTGGCTCGAAGAGCGGATAAATCTTGCGCCCCAGCATCATCCACTGGTCGAGGGGAACTGGGCGGTGTTCGGAGACGATGACGGTGGTATCGCCGCGCACGGTAGAAAGCCAATCGCCGAATTCTTCCGAATTGGACACTGTGGCAGATAGGCCGATGATGGAGACATGATCCGCGAGGTTGAGGATGACCTCTTCCCACACTGCGCCGCGGGAGGCATCAGCCAAAAAGTGGATCTCATCCATGACCACGTGGGTCAAGCGATCGAGGGCCGCGGATTCTGCGTAAATCATATTGCGCAGCACCTCTGTGGTCATGACGACGATCTCTGCATCAGAGTTGATCGATACGTCGCCGGTGAGCAGACCTACGGCTTCTTCGCCGTGCTCTTCCACCAAGTCGTGGTACTTCTGGTTGCTCAAGGCTTTAATTGGCGTCGTATAAAAGCACTTGGTTCCCCGGCTCAGCGCCAAAGAGACAGCAAATTCGCCCACGATGGTTTTGCCGGCGCCGGTCGGCGCGCAAACCAGTACGCCATGACCGTCCTCCACGGCTTGGCAGCCCTTTACCTGGAACTCATCCAACGGGTATGGCAGGGCTGCGGTAAAAGAATCCAGATGAGTTTCAGTCATGACTCCCCAGGCTACCCGTGCCTAGAGGACATCGTCGAAAAAACCGCCGCTGGACGACGAAGTCCCACTGGCGCCGGTGCTCCATGTCTGCTGTGGCTGCTGCTGTGCCTGTTGTATTGGCTGTGAAACGGGTTGAGTAGATCCCGGTGAAGGGTTTACTCTGCTCGGCGCCTCGACAGGGGTTGGCCCGCCGATGGCTCCTGGTCCAGCACCAAGCGGCGAAGCAGTCTCATCATCGAGATCCATCCACTCGGGGCGTTCGCGTTGCATGCGCTTGTCGTGGAGGCGGCAGAACTGGAATGCGATCTCGATGAGCAAGATGAGTGAACCAGCCAGTACCACCATCGAGAAAGGATCCTGGCCTGGGGTGACGAAGGCGGCGAAAATCATCACGACGACAATGATGATGCGACGCTTGTCTTTGACGTGTTCATATTCGAGCACGCCAATAAGGTTCAGAGACACGATAAGCAGTGGGATTTCAAAGCTAATGCCAAAGATAAGCAGCAGGGCCAGGAGGAAGTAGAAATATCGCTCACCGGTCAGGGCCGCTGTTTGATACTCGGCGCCGATACCCATGAGGAATTCCAAACCCACGGACAAGATGAAATAGGCCAGCACAGCACCGGCAACGAATAGGCCCACCGCGGCGCTGACAAAGCTCAACGTGTAGCGGCGCTCGTTCTTATGGAGACCAGGCACAACGAAGGCCCAGACCTGATACAGCCACACCGGCGAGGACAATACGGTGCCGGCCAAAGCGCCTACCTTCAAGCGCAGCAGGAGCATTTCGAACGGGCTGGTGGCCAATAGACGGCACTCGCCGTCCGCGCTAAAGGAGGCGCGCTTATCTGGGGGCAGCGCACAATACGGCTCTCGTAGAATTTCGCCCAACGGAGACAGCCCGAATGGGGCTCGTTGGTACCAAATGAACCCAATGATGGCCCCGACGACAACCGCTAACACGGAAATAATGATGCGACGGCGCAGCTCCTGCAGGTGCTCCACCAAGGTCATCTCCCCGGTAGGGTTCTTCTGTTTGCGCGAAAAGCGCAGTTTACCCTTCACGTTCTTGCTTGTTTTCTGGGGAGATACCGGCTGTGACTGTGACGACATCAGTGTGGCTCTTTCAACGCAAAGAAGCGAACACTTCCCTACTGCACGGATTGCGGGTGCATATCCGCGCGCTGCAGGGGTGTTCGCGCGACGACAGGTTAGGGGCGTTTACTGCTGAGTATTGGTGTTGTTCTGCTGGCCCGGCTGCATGTCTGGTCGGTTCCAGAATTCCTCATCGGACTGCTGCTTCTGGTTCAGCTGTGCTTGAGACTGAGAACGCTGGGCATCCTCGGAATGCATCTCATTGACCTCAGACTTGAAGATGCGCGCGGAACGGCCAATAGAGCGTGCCAATTCCGGCAACTTCTTTGCACCGAAAAGCAAGACGATGGCAAGAACGATCAGGCCGATTTCCATAGGTCCTAGGCTCATGGAGAAACCTCTTTCAACTAGTGCACCAGCATGCCGGAAAGCATCACCGCCGGCTTTTTGCCAGCGAGCAGGCGCAGTAAACGGGCAAGTAACTGGCTACAGAGTATAGCCGCTCAATGCAGTGTTTCCTCGCTCCGCAATGAGGTTTACCACGGATTGAGGAGCCACTACCCGCAACCTATCAGCCTGAGCAAGGGCAAAGCGAATAAGCCAATCCACTGATCCCATAGGCATTGTTGCAGCTATTTCCCCATTTCCCAGGTCTTCGCCCAGACGCATATCGTAATACTCAGCCAGCCACGTGAATTCTTGGTTAATTGCTAGTTGCACGGTGTCTCCATCGCCCAAATTAAAGGGTGAGGAGGCATCAAAGTCGAGTTCCTTCAGGTGCGGCTGAGCCTTTTCCTCCGTGAGGCATGCGCTTCTAATGCGGTCTATGCGAAAGGTGCGATGGGCTTGCTTAGCTTCTTCCCACGCAGCCAAGTAAGGCTCAGAATCGACAATAAAAATGCGGGCTGGATCCACTACCCTTTCGGATTCTGCATTCGAAGAAGCACTCCAGTAGTGCAGCCGGATCCGCTTTCGTTCATCAACCGCCTGGGACAAAAGCGCCTGGATATCCGTCTCTTCAGGGGCTGGAGTAGATAGCGAATCATAAATGGCAACAGTTCTTTCATCCATGATGCCGCGCAGCTTAGCGGCGGCGGATTCGACCGCGCGGGCGTCGATTAGCCCTGGCATCGCCTGCAAGGACTCCAAGGTAAGAAGCAAGGCACCGGCTTCGGTTGGGGTGAGCCGCAGTGCCTGGCTTAAGCCTTGATCATTATGGATGGTTACCCCATCGCGATAGCTAAAGGAGAGATCGATGAGGTCTTCGGTATTGCGCCCCGTGCCGGAGCAAAAGAGGCGATCGAGAGCTTCCTTCAGCTCGCCGGGTTCCATACCTAAGTCCTTGGCCGCTTCCATGGGCGTCTTGTCGGGATGATTCTTGAAGTACGGAATCAGGTTCAAAGAGCGCACGAGCGCCTGGAGCTTCTGTGATCCATCAGCCATGACTAGCGTCCTTCCTGCGGATGTGCTGCCCTGCGCAAAAGGGAAACGACCTCCTGGCGTACTTCGGCTGGTTCCACCACTTGTACCTCCGGCGCATACCCAGCCGCGGTGCGTACGAGCCAGTCCTTATCCACCTTGCGCAGCATCACCGTGCCGTCGGGCTGCTGCTTGCCGGCGTCCATAAGCTCCCGCGCCTGCCCCTCAGGGATGACAAGGCGTGCATCCACCTTTTCCCCGCGTTGCAGTGCACGCTCTACCAAGACCTGCAGGTCCTCTGTGGGGCTGGTGTGTTCCGCGGGATCGTGCGAACGCTTGATGTTGGAGACGCGAAGAGCACGAAAGACACGCGGGGCGTTGCGTTCTACATCGAATCCTACGATGTAGATGTGGCTATCGCGATTGACCACTCCCCATGGGTCCATCACGCGGCGTACCGGTTTGGCGGCCGGGTGTGCACAGTAGGAAAACGTGATTCGCAGCTGATTGCGCACTGCGGCGAGTACAGAGGTAATGATTTCCGGGGCGAGGCGGGTGATGTCATTGACGGCCGTGTACACCGGCGCACCGGCAAGGTTGCGCGAGGCGCCGCTGGCGGCAATCTTGGTCCAACCGGACAAGGAGAAATCGCTCAGGCCTCCAGTTGTGCCTACTCCCCCAGCGATGCCCAAAACCATGGCCTCTTCTGGGGAAAATTCTACCGGCGGTAGCTGATAGTTACTCGCGTCGAGGCGATAGCGCGCCCCGTCTTCGCCGCCTGAATGCACAATGGGTACCCCAGCGCGCTGGAGGGTTGCGATATCTCGGGCCAGTGATTTGGCGAAGGCTTCATCTGATTTATCGCCGTATCCTGCCACATGCCGGCGAATCCAGGAGGCGGTGCGATCCGGGCTACCGCCGGAGTTGGCGGCGCCCTGTAGCGCGAAAGAGAGGTTGGTGAGTCTTTCTACCGCCTCATCATGCCGTTTCGGCGCGGGGTTGTGTGCTGCCACGTGCTGTGTTGTCTCCCTGATATGGCTCGATGGTGGATCTAGCTGTGGTGTAGACGCATATAGTCTAGCAACGCATCGACCCGCTCTTCGTGGGCCACGAAGGGGTCAAGGAGCTCCTCGGTGCGCGGCTCTGGGCGGTTGACCTTTAATCGCGTCCAATCAACGGTGACGTTGGCCCCGAGGCTACGAGCAGCGGCAAGGAACTGGCCGCGCAGCGCAGCACGGGTGGTGGCAGGTGCTGTGTCCATGGCTCGTTCGATCTCGGAGTCTGTGATCCAGCGTTCGATAAGGCCCTTGCGTAGCAATACATGGTAGAGCCCGCGGCTCGGACGAATATCGTGGTACGTCATATCAATCTGGGCGAGCTTGGGGTGGTCCCACTGACCACCCAGCCGTGCGCGGTAGCGCTCGAGCAGTCCCAATTTGATGACCCAGTCGATTTCTCGGTCCACGCCGGAGAAGTCTTGAGTCTCAATGGCGTGCAGCATGCGCTGCCAGAGATCCACCACGCGCCGCATTTCTGCGGTGGGAGTGCCGGCGTCTTCCCGTTCTTCCAGCCATTGGGTTGCGCGCTGGCATAGTTGCTGCTGGACCTCGAGTGCGGTGACGTACCCACCGCTGGCAAGCGGTAGTTCGGTCGAGCCCGTCATATCGCGCGCGATGGCGCGGATATGGTGAATGGGTTTTTCGATGTCGAACTCCGGTAGGCCAAATCCGGCTTCCAGCATTTCCAGGATGAGCAGCGTGGAACCGACTTTTAGGGCCATGGTGGGCTCGGCCATGGTGGAATCGCCCACGATGACGTGCATGCGGCGGAAGCGCTTGGAATCGCCGTGTGGTTCATCGCGGGTATTGATGATGGGGCGTGATCGAGTGGTGGCAGAAGATACGCCTTCCCAGACTTGGTCTGCGCGTTGCGAGAGCAGGAATTGGGCGGGCTTGTCGCCCTTAGCTGGCTGCACCATGCCGGCGCCGCAGATGAGCTGGCGGGTAATAAGGAACGGAAGGAGCGCCAGCCCCAAATCCTTGAGCACCATGTGGCGGCTGATGAGGTAATTTTCGTGGCAGCCAAAGGAGTTTCCGGCTGAATCCACGTTGTTTTTAAACAGGTACACCGCGCGCGGGTGCCCCTCGGCAGCAAAGGTCTGCTCCGCTTTTTCGCCCAGCCGGTTGACTATCGCATCGCCAGCGCATTCATAGGCCAGAAGCTGGCTCAAGCTATCGCACTCGGCGGTGGCTACCTCGGGGTGGGATCCGACGTCGAGATACAGGCGGCTCGCGTTGGTGGAAAAGATATTAGAGGAAGAATGTTCCTGAACGATGGGCCGGAAAAGCACGCGCGCCGCTTCATCAGGGCTCAGGACGCGTTCTCCTGGGCCCGCGCTGGTGGTTAAGCCATATTCCGTCTCGATGCCCATGATGCGACGGGCGAAGACGGAGCGCTGGTCACCCACCATTACTGCCCGCCCTTTTGGACATAAGAACGAACAAATTCCTCGGCGTTGTTTTCTAGCAGCCCATCGATCTCATCGAGCAATTCATCGGTGCCGGCAGTATTGATGCTCAGCTGTGTGGAGGTAAACTCCTCCTCCCCCGTGGAGTCATCGCCGCCGTTACCGCCGGTGACCTGCGACTGGTGGGTTGACATGGTATGAACGTCCTTTCCTTCGCTTCTGCCTCGATGTCTGACTATTAGTTACGGTACTCGGGCTGGATACCGCTGTCAGTTAGTCCCTGAAGAAGATCCTCCACCGTAGGTGCGGCGTCGATGATCTCCTCGCACTGGGCGCGAGTCAGGCTGGTGGTCTCATCCATCGGAACCGTGGCCCAGGGTGCCGCGGTTTCCTCGCCTAACCGCACCGTGAGGCTTTGCCAGCTCGCGGCGATGATGTCTTCGCCGAATTTTTGCGTCACTCGGCCGCGGAAATACGCGCGGGTATCCTCCGGAGGGGTGCTGGCGGCGTCTTCAATCTCTGCAGCGCTAAAGAGCTGCCGCATCTGGCCTTTACGCACCAGCGCGTGGTGTAGCGACTTGGCAGGATCGATCTCTGCGTATTGCAGGTCAATCAGGCGCAGCTTCGGGTCTGCCGGGTCGATACCGCGGTCGAGGTAGCCCTTGATCAAGCGATACTTCGCCACCCAATCCAACAGGTGCGCTGCCTGCATCGGGTCCTTTGCCAGAAGTGCTACGGCCTCGTCCCAAGCCGCGAGCACCTTGTGGTCTGCGTCGGTGCGTGGGGCGACGCGAGCGCGATATTCAGCGAGGATTTCTAGGGCGGTGAGCTGGCGGGCGTCGGCAAGCTCGAGGCGATGCTGAAGGGAGAGATCGCGGCTGACGCGCGGGACCTCCGCCACGGCATCCTGCAAGCGGAGATCGCTAAAGTCCACCCCCTGCTCAATCGCATCGAGCACCAGCGAGGTCATGCCTAGTTTGAGCAGCGTGGAGGTCTGCGACATATTCGCGTCCCCAATAATGACGTGGAGGCGCCCAAAGTCTGCGTGCACCGCATGCGGCTCGTCGCGGGTATTGATGATGCCGCGATTAAGGGTAGTTTCCAGCGAGATTTCCTGCTCAATATAGTCAGCGCGCTGGGAGATCTGGAATCCCGGCTCCTCGCCAAACTCGCCGATCCCCATGCGTCCGGCGCCGATGACTACCTGGCGGGCCACGAAAAACGGGATAAGTGCCTGCGCCATAGTGTCAAAATCCGTGGCGCGAGAATACTGATAGTTCTCGTGCGAGCCATAAGACGCGCCCTTGCCGTCCACGTTGTTTTTATAAAAACGCAAGGCAGGGCACGGGTCATGGTTGGCGAGCACGGACTTTCCTTGTGCGCTGAGCCCTGCTACGGCTGCGGCGGCTTGCAGGAGCGTGGCGTCACCTGCGGCGTCGTAAAGCGTGGCGTCCCAAGCATTAGTGCATTCCGGCGCGGAATATTCTGGGTGCGCGTGGTCGACATAAAAGCGCGCGCCATTGGCCGTGACCACATTGGCCACCCCGATGGCGTTGGGATCCACCACGGGCACGGTGTGGTAGCGCTTGAGATCGAAGCCGCGGGAATCGCGCAGAGGATGTTCCTCGGCAAAGTCCCAGCGCGAGCGCGCCCCAGTGTGCATAGCGGCATACGCTACCACCGCGTGCGTGGAAGAAATGATGGGCGAATACTCCGGCAGCTCCGGGGTGGCAATGCCGTACTCGGTCTCGGTACCTACAACGCGGCTCATGCGCTCCTCCTAACGGTCAGTAGCTCCACCCGCTCAACGCGGGCACCTGCATGGTCTTGGGAGATGATCTTGGTCCACTCCTCGGGGTTGGTAGAGGTGGGCACGTACTCGGATTCCGCGCGCTCGGTCGCGATAGCCTGGAGCAAATGCTGCTTGGCGATGCCCCCCTCGCGCCCGCCTATCCCCTGCTCACTGCCCGCACGCTGTTGCAGTTCGTCCTTGATAGCCAGCTTCTTGGCGCGGGAGAGGATATTGGCAATCATCGCGCCGGAGACGAAGTCCCGGTAGTGCAATACCTCGCGCTCGCCGCTGGAAAAGTGCAGCTGCACAAAGGGGCGATCGGCATAAAGCTCGTCCACCGCAGTGCCGATAAGTTCCTCTAGCGTGCCCTGGTGCGGCACGGATTCTGCAAAGTGGCGGGCGAAAATCTCGCGGGCACCCTGTTTACTCGGCCGGTTAACCCGGATCTTGATATCGAGCCGCCCGGGGCGCATGATGGCTGGGTCGATGAGCTCCTCGCGGTTGGTAGCGCCAATAACGATCACATTGGAAAGGCTCTCCACGCCGTCAAGTTCTGTGAGCAGCTGCGGCACCACCGTGGTTTCCATATCCGAAGACACGCCTGAGCCACGGGTACGGAAGATCGATTCCATCTCATCAAAAAAGATGACCACCGGCCGGTCGGAACTCAGCTGGGCTAATTCACGAGCGCGCTCAAAGATGAGGCGGATGCGGCGTTCCGTCTCGCCTACATACTTATTGAGCAACTCTGGGCCCTTGATATTGAGGAAGTAACTAGGCCCATCACTGCCCAGTTGCTGCGCCAAAGAATGGGCCACGGCCTTAGCAATAAGCGTCTTACCGCATCCTGGCGGGCCATAAAGGAGGACGCCCTTAGGCGGCTGTAGCTCGTAGTGGTGATAGAGGTCCGGATGAATAAACGGCAGTTCCACGGAATCGCGGATCTGGGAAATCTGCTCATCGAGCCCGCCGATGTCCTCATAGCGCACATCGGGGACCTCCTCAAGGGAGAGCTGGGAGACCTCCGTCTTTTCCACCTTTTCCAGCGCGATAGCGGCCTTGGGGTCGACCAACACTATCTCGCCTGCTGCCACGCGGGTTTCCTCGCGCAGTGCCTGCGATAGCAACACCACTTTTTCCTCGCCGGAGGAATTTGCCACGATGAGGCGGCTCTCTCCCAGGCGCTCCACCACGGTGGCGAGCTCACCCGTGCGCTCGGGTGCGCACCCTTCCACCACTACGAAGCCATCGCCCAAGCGAACCTGCTGGCCGGCCACTAGGCTGCCCGGTTCCACATTGGGCGAAACCTTAAGCTGCATCACGCGGCCGTTGGTGTAGACCTCCGCGGTGGTTCCCACCTCGCTGTGAGTAGGCGAATAGCCTAAGAAAACGCCGTAGGTCGATGCCGGCTCAGCCAGCGCGTTAAGCTCCGCAAAAAGCTGCTCGAGCTTCCCACGCGATTCTTTTAATAAGCCCGCCAACTTCTGATTGCGGGCAGCAAGCTGGCTAATTTGCCGCTTATAGTCCGTGGCTTCATCCATGCCCACTACTCTAACGCGGCCCAGTCGGCGAAAGAGGGTACTTGCGCTTTAAATTCTGGGCGCTGAGGTGAGCCTATTTCCAGCTTTACTTGCGGGCGCGGCGCTGCGGGCGCGGCGGGGTCACGCCATCGGCCAGGCGGCGGGTCCAGATAAGGAAGGCGGTATGCGCATTCATACGGTGCTCCGGGCGCGTAGCCAGGCCTTCAACCTTCCATTCGCGCACCAGTGATTCCCAGGCCTTAGGCTCGGTAAAGCACTTGAGCTCGCGGATTCCTTCCATGACCTTCATCAACTGCGGCACCGTTGCCACGTAGGTCATGAAAACACCACCGGGGATGAGGAGATCGCGCACGGTCTCCAAGTGCTCCCAGGGCTCGAGCATATCGAGGATCACGCGGTCTACCGGCCCACCCAAGTCCTCGGCGGTGACATCTCCTAAATCGCCGAGGCGCGGCGACCACCACTCGGGCTGCTCGCCAAAGTATTCCTTGACGTTATCTACCGCATACTCGAGGTGGTCATCGCGCACCTCATAGGAATACACATGCCCCTCTGGCCCCACGGCGCGCAGCAGGGACATAGACAGCGCACCGGAGCCAGCGCCGGCCTCGAGCACGCGCGCGCCCATGAAGATATCGCCCTCTACCAAAATCTGCGCCGCATCCTTGGGGTAGATCACCGCGGCACCGCGCGGCATGGATAGCACGTGATCCACCATCAGGTGGCGGAAAAGCAGGAAGGAGGAGCCAAGGGTGGACTCAATGACCGAGCCCTCGTCCATACCCACGATGTCATCATGGTTAATGATGCCCTTGTGGGAGTGGAACTGGCCTCCTTCTTCCAGAATAACCGTGTAGTGGCGCCGCTTGGCGTCGGTAAGCTGCACGCGGTCGCCATAGGCAAAGGGGCCGGAATAAGCCATGTCTCAAGACTCCTCGAGGTTGCGGTTACTATCCCACCAAGTATGCCTCAAGTGCCTGCGCGAGCCATACTTGGTCCCGCTCGCCCACCATTTCACGCGCCGAGTGCATAGACAGCATGGGCACGCCCACATCCACAGTATCGATGCCCAAACGCGTCGCCGTAATGGGACCGATGGTCGAGCCACAGGGCACATCATTATTGCCCACAAACCGCTGTACTGGCACGCCTGCCTTCTCGCACGCTGCTTCCCACAGCGCCACCGTGGTGGCATCGGAGGCATAGCGCTGATTACCGTTGATCTTGGTCACTGGGCCCTTGCCGATAATCGGATGGTGCGTGGGATCGTGCTTGCCCACGTAATTCGGGTGCACCGAATGCGCGGCATCTGCCGAGACACAGCTCGAGCGGGAGAACATCTGGAAGCGTTCCTCCTCGTTGGCCCCCAGCGCCCGCGCCGTGCGAGTAAGTACATCCGCCAGGATGGGACCGCCCGCACCATAGCGCGAGCTGGAGCCCACCTCTTCGTGGTCAAAGGCCATCATGACCACGATATCCTTGCCCTGATATTCCTCGGCGGCCTGCTTCATTGCTTCCAACGAGGCATGTACGGAAGAAAGGTTATCCATGCGTCCGGCCGCGATGAACTGCTCGCCGGCGCCAAAGACTTCGCCGCGAGCGGCATCGGCCGTAATCAGGTTAAAGGAAGCAATATCCTGCTTGGCGACGCCCACCTTCTCCCCCACTACCTGCAAGATCGACGCCTCCGGGTCACCCACGCTCAAAACCGGCTGCATATTGTGCTGGCGATCCGGCTTAAACTCATCCTTGCGGTAGAGGTGGATTGCCAGGGACGGAAGGCGCAGTACCGGGCCAGTATTGACCAGGTGCCGCGTGCCGTCCTTGGTGACAATCTGCCCGGCAACGGTCAGCTCCCGGTCAAACCAGGTATGCAGCAGCGCACCGCCATAGATTTCTACTGCCACCTGCTGCCAGCCGGCTGCGGAAAAGTCCGGCGTGGGCTTAAGAACCAAGCCCGGCGAATCTGTATGGGATCCGACGATACGGAAACCAGAATTCTTATCCGCGCCCTCTGGCACGTACCACGCCGCTACCGCGCCGCCGCGCACCATGACGTGGCCGCCTGGCGCAGCGGACCACTGCGTTCCCTCATCCTGTACCTCAAATCCCGCCTCGCGCAGCTGGCGGGATACCTCATCAGCAGCGTGGTACGAAGAAGGAGAAGTAGCAATGAAATCTAGGAAATCTGCGGTATAACTCATACCTCCTAGCTTGCCACGAATCGCGCGGCGATAGGCTAGATACACCATGGCTACTTCATCTACACCCCGCCCACTGGCCCTGTCGCCCTCGCGCGCCTCCGACTATAAGCAGTGCCCGCTGCTCTATCGCTTTCGCGCCATTGACAAGTTGCCCGAGCCCAAGACCATCGCCCAGGTCAAAGGAACCCTTGTGCACGCCGTTTTGGAAGAGATGCACAAGCTACCGCGCGAAGAGCGCACCTATCCTGCCGCGGTGAAGATGATTAAGCCCTCCTGGGCAGAGATGACTGACAAAGACGAGGAACTTTTAGAGCTCGTGCCAGAAGAAGACACCTACGACTTCTTCGTCGCTGCCAGGGAACTGCTCAAAGGCTATTTCCAGATGGAAAATCCCCAAGGCTTTGATTGCCAAGAAACAGAGATGTACGTCAATACGGTCCTGCCCAATGGCGTCCCCGTCCGCGGCTTCATCGACCGCGTGGACCGCGCCCCAACTGGCGAGGTCCGAGTCGTGGATTATAAAACCGGCAAGAAGCCACTTCCCCGCTTTTCCCAGGATGCACAATTCCAGATGCGCTTTTATGCGCTGGTCTACTGGCGCATTCTAGGCACCATTCCCCACCAATTGCGCCTGATGTACCTCAAGGTCTTGGACTCGATGTTTCTTAGCCCAAACCGTGAGGAACTCGAATACTTCGAGCGAGATCTCGGCGAATTGTGGGCCAAGATTGAGGCCGATGGGCGCGCCGGGGACTTCCGTCCGAAGCCATCCAAGCTCTGCGGATGGTGCGCCCACCAGGATCTCTGCCCGGAGTTTGGCGGCACCCCGCCGCAGTACCCGGGCTGGCCGGGTTCCGCGGCGGATACGAAGGACTAGCGCCCCACCTGCCTAGAAAAGGCCCGAAATGGTGCCCTGCTTATCGACGTCGATATTATTGGCCGCAGGCTTCTTCGGTAGTCCCGGCATCGTCATGACGTTGCCCGTGAGCACGACGATAAATCCCGAACCGGTGCGCGGCAGCAATTCGCGCACGTGCAGCGTATGGCCTTCCGGCGCCCCCAGAGCAGAGGCATCATCGCTGAAGGAGTACTGCGTCTTAGAGACGACCACCGGCAGCTTGTCCCAGCCATTGTCTTGGATGTACTTGAGATCCTTGAGCGCCTTTGCCCCGTATTCCACACGGTCTGCGCGATAGATCTCGCGCGCGATGGTCTCGATGGAGGCCTCGATTCCCTCCTGCGGATCGTAGAGCTGCTTGGCTCCTCCCTGTAGGTTCTCCAGCAAGGTCTCTGCCAGCTTGGTAGCGCCCGCGCCACCCTCGGACCAGACATTGGCTTCCTCCAATGCCACCCCAAAGTCTTCGGCCCACTGCCGCATGAACTCGCGTTCTGCCTCGGTATCGGACCAAAATAGGTTGAGCGCAACAACTGGCTTGATCCCGAACTTGCGCAGGTTTTCTACGTGGCGCTCTAGGTTGACTATGCCCGCCTTGAGGGCATCCAGGTTTTCCTCAGTGAGCTTATCCTTGGCCACACCGCCGTTGTATTTCTGCGAGCGGATGGTGGCAACGACCACGGCGCCAGCAACATCTAGGTCGCCAAAGCGCGCCTTAATGTCGACGAACTTTTCTCCGCCGAGGTCGGAGCCGAAGCCGGCCTCGCTTAAGACGATATCGCCAAATTGCAGTGCGGTGTGGGTTGCCAACAGGGAGTTGCAGCCGTGCGCAATATTGGCGAATGGCCCACCGTGCACCAAGGCCGGCACGCCGCCAAGGGTCTGTACAAGGTTCGGGTTGAGGGCATCACGCATGAGCGCCGCGAGCGCACCTTCCGCATTCAAGTCACGGGCGGTAACGGGGCGCTGATCATAGGTGAACCCAATAGTGATATCGCCGAGGCGCTTCTTTAGGTCCTCGAGGTTCGTGGCCAAGCACAAGATGGCCATGATTTCGGAGGCCGCGGTAATGGTGAAACCGGTTTCTGCAGGCACACCGTGAGCCGGCCCGCCCAGGCCGGTCACCACGCTGCGCAGGGCACGGTCGTTGACGTCCATGCACCGCTGCCACGTCACGCGCCGCGGGTCGATGCCCAAGGCGTTGCCTTGATGGATGTGGTTATCAATGATGGCGGCCAGGGTGTTGGTTGCAGAGGTAATGGCATGAAAATCGCCGGTGAAGTGAAGATTGATGTCCTCCATGGGGACAATCTGTGCATAGCCGCCACCAGCCGCGCCGCCCTTAATACCCATCACTGGTCCTTGGGAGGGCTCACGCAGGGCAACGATGGCCTTCTTACCCAACTGATCCAGGGCGTCGGTAAGGCCAATGAGCACGGTGGACTTGCCCTCGCCGGCAGGTGTGGGCGATACGCCGGTGACAAGCACCAGCTTGCCTTGGTTTTCCTTGGAATAGTCCACCTTGGTGATATCGACTTTGGCTTTGGTGGTGCCATAGGGAATCACGGCGTCGGCAGGAATGCCCGCCTTGGCCGCAATCTCCGCGATTGGCTGCAGGTGGTGGGCTTGGGCAATTTCAACATCGGATGGCTGAGTAGTCATGGTCTTAGCTTACCGAGCTCGGGAGTTAAATAACCCGCATTTTTCCAAGAAAGTGAATTGAATCAATCTGCCTGTCCACGCTGCGATCCAAAAAGGCGCCCTACAGGGCGCCTTGCGGGTGGACTTGTCGTCTATCTCTTACAGGATGACGAGGCCAAATGCGTACCCCAAGAGGACAGAAACCACGATGCTGACCGTGCCTGGGATGAGGAATGGGTGGTTGAATACAGCCTTGCCGATTCGAGTCGAACCTGTATCGTCCATCTCCACCGCTGCCAGCAGCGTTGGGTAGGTCGGCAGGATAAATAGAGCCGAGACGGCCGGGAAAGCAGCGACTGCGGTAAGGGGACTTACGCCCAAAGCCAGGGCGGCTGGCATGAGGGCCTTGGTCGTAGCGGCCTGCGAGTACAGTAGCGCTGCGGCGAAGAACAAGACCACCGCGAGCAGCCACGGCGAAGACTCAATAACGCTACCAGCCATAGACTGAATATCGTCCATGTAGTGGTTGATAAGGCTGGTACCCAACCAAGCAACGCCTAGCACACAAATACATGCGGACATACCGGACTTAAATACCGGCGTATTGAGAACATCCCCCGCCGGGAACTTCGACATCATGACGATGATGGTGGCCGCGGTGAGCATAACCGTCATAATTGCCTCATTACGTGGCAGGGTTGGCTCTGCAATTAGCCCGACCTGCTCCGAGGTCAGCGTGGCCCATGCCATCACGATGACGATGGCTACCAAGAACACCAGAACAGAAGCCTTGGCGCCCTTCTGCGGCTGGAAGTTCTCGGCGCCCAGTGGTTGCTTAACCAAGCCTTGCGCCTTGCGCTCCTGGTACACCGGGTCATCATCTAGTTCCTTGCCAAACTTATTAGCAATCCACGCAGCTGGGAAGATAGACAGGAAGGTTGCCGGAATGACGACTGCTAGCACCTGCAAATAGCCCGCTCCGGCTGGCTCCAACAGACTGGCTAGGAGAACGACTGCGGCAGATATAGGCGAGGCACAAATTGCCATCTGGGAGGCAACTACCGCAATGGAAAGCGGGCGTGACGGGCGAACCTTGCCTTCTTTAGCTACCTCAACAATGACCGGCAGCGTAGAAAATGCAGTGTGGCCGGTACCGGCCAGCACCGTCATCAACCAAGTAACGATGGGCGCGTAGAACGTAATCCGCTTTGGGTTTTTACGCAAAAACTTTTCTGCAATGTGCACCAGGTAGTCCATGCCACCAGCCCTCTGCATTGCGGCGATGGCGGCAATGACGGTCATGATGATACCGATGACGTCGAACGGGATGTCTTCCCTAGTAATGGGGACACCGGTGAGACCAAGGGCCAACACACCGAGGCCGCCGGCCATACCGATACCAATTGAACCAATCCTCGCGCCCAAGAAGATGGCGGCGAGAACGATGACTATATGAACAATAACCATGGACATACTCCATACGCTCTGTATGCAAACTAAGGGCACGCGTCTCCATACAGAGTGCATGCCGTCCTCAACATCTTCTATTGTGCACCTATCACGTCGATTTATTCACTCGAATTGTCCGTTTGTGTTGATTCCCACATGTATTAAGCGTCTCGTTATAAGACGGTCGGTATCCTTCTCCGCATTCGCCCAGCACAGGGCCGTAAAAGGACACTAGCTACCGCCGATTCCATGCACACAAAAGACCCCTACAGCCTTCGCCAGTTTTCCTTGTACATCAAGAGAAAATGGCAGAGACCGTGGGGGTCTACTATGCGGGGCGCTATGCCCTACTGCTTCTCAAAAGCCGAGTCTTTAGTCCTCGTCGATGAAGAGCTGACCGCGGAACTCTGGGTGCATGAGGTTTTCAACGGACAGAACCTTGTTCAAGGTTGCCTCATCGAGCAGGCCCTTCTCCAGGACGAGTTCCTTGACGCCCTTGCCGGTCTCCAGGGACTCCTTGGCAATCAGGTCACCGTTGTGGTGGCCGATGAACGGGTTCAGGTAGGTGACGATACCAATGGAATTTTCCACGTACGCACGGCACACGTCTGCATTAGCGGTAATGCCGGTGACGCACTTTTCGTGCAGGGCATCCACGGCGTTACCCATGATGCGAATGGACTGGAACAGCGCCTCGCCGATGACCGGCTCCATGACGTTGAGCTGCAGCTGGCCAGCCTCAGCGGCCATGGTGACGACATGGTCATTGCCGAAGATCTTGAAGCAGGTCTGGTTCACAACCTCCGGGATAACCGGGTTGACCTTACCCGGCATGATGGAGGAGCCGGCCTGACGGGCAGGCAGGTTGATCTCAGCCAGGCCAGCGCGTGGACCGGAAGACAGCAGGCGCAGGTCATTACAGATCTTGGCAAGCTTCATTGCTGCGCGCTTGATGGTGGCGTGCAGCAGCACGTAAGCACCACAGTCAGAGGTTGCCTCAATGAGATCGCGGGCGGTCTTCATCTCCAAGCCGGTGACCTCAGACAGAGCTGCGGTGACCTGGTGGCGGTAGCCGGCCGGGGTGTTCACGCCGGTGCCGATTGCGGTTGCGCCCAAGTTGATCTCGAGCAGGCGACGCTGTGCATCGCGCAGCAATGCCTGCTCCTCGTTCAGGTTATTGGCAAAGCCCTTGAACTCATCACCCAAGGTCATCGGAACCGCATCCTGAAGCTGAGTACGACCCATCTTCAGGATGTCCTGGAACTCATTGCCCTTGACCTGGAATGCGGCACGCAGACCATCCATGCGCTCAATGAGGTGATCCACTGCTGCATGCAGACCCAAGCGGAAGCCGGTCGGGTAAGCATCGTTGGTGGACT
The DNA here is from genome assembly GCF_030216265.1 of Corynebacterium sp. UMB0012. Classification (NCBI taxonomy): domain Bacteria; kingdom Bacillati; phylum Actinomycetota; class Actinomycetes; order Mycobacteriales; family Corynebacteriaceae; genus Corynebacterium; species Corynebacterium sp. UMB0012. Next base: position 103,977 of record NZ_JASOKQ010000006.1, on the reverse strand, counting down.
GGGACATGTTCACATCATCATTCGGGTTGATGATGCCATAGGAGCCCTTCTCCTCACCGAGGTACTCCAGCGCGAGGTTGGCAACAACCTCGTTGGTGTTCATGTTCAGCGAGGTACCAGCGCCACCCTGGAAGACGTCCAGCGGGAACTGATCCATGCAGCGACCCTCTTCCAGGATCTGGTCACAGGCCCAGATGATGGCTTCAGCCTTCTTCTTTGGCAGAACGTGCAGGCGGCGGTTTGCCATGGCGGCCGCCTTCTTGACCTGGACCATGCCGCGGATGAAGTGCGGGATGGTGTTGATGGTCACGTAAGAGATCTGGAAGTTCTCCATGGCGCGTACGGTGTGCACACCGTAGTAAGCGTCAGCGGGAACTTCCAAGGAGCCAAGAAGGTCGGTCTCGGTGCGAGTCTTCTTGCTGGAGTTCTTAGGTGCCTTTTGTTCGGCCACCTTCTGCTGTGCGGCGTGAGTGGAAGTGTCAGCTTCCTTCTTCTTCACGTCCTTTGCTGCAGACTTGGTGTCCTTTTCTTCTTTCTTAGAGGACTTTGCCATGATGGCTCGGCTCCTTTGCCTGTCGAGACTTATATTCGAATGAGTAACCTCAAGCGCTAATGTTAGCCACGACTGAATCTATTTGGGCCGACCCAGAGAAATTGATCCCCCTAAAAGCGGGCGATGCGTAAATCAGAAGCCAAAATTGCTTCCGCGCCGAGTTGGGAAAGTCGGTCCATGACTTGGTTGGCTTGTTTCTTCGGAACCATCGCTCGCACTGCCACCCAGTTCTCACGCGCTAACGGCGACACCGTAGGACCGGTCAATCCTGGAGTAATACCAGCGGCTGCGTCGAGGTTGGATTGAGCGATGTTGTAGTCGATCATCAGATAGGTGCGAGCGTGCAGAATTCCCTGAATGCGGTCGAGCACTACCTGCTCTTCCTCGGTGACCTCTACCCCCGTGCGCTTAATGACTACCGCCTCGGACTCGATGATCGGCTCCCCGAACGGCGCTAACCCTTGCTGACGCAAAGTAGTACCAGTTGACACGACATCAGCAATAACATCGGCAACCCCTAGCCGGATGGAAATCTCTACGGCCCCGTCCAATCGAATAACATCGGCCTCAATCCCATGTGCGGCGAGGTTTGTGCGGACAAGGTTGGGATACGACGTCGCAATCCGCCGCCCAGCTAGTTGAGAGATATCCCACTCCTCCCCCTGCGGGGCTGCGTACCGGAACGTGGAGCCACCAAAGCCTAACGGCAAAACTTCATCAAAGCTCGCTTTAGAGTCAAGTGCCAAGTCCCGGCCCGTAATGCCTAGGTCTAAGACCCCGCGGGCGACATAGATGGCAATATCTTTCGGCCGTAGGAAAAAGAATTCTACCCCGTTAACGGCATCTACCACGTTGAGCGCCTTGGAATGCCCGCGGCCCTTGTAACCGGCCTCTGTAAGGATTTCCACTGCAGCTTCTGACAATGAGCCCTTATTCGGTACAGCAATCTTGATCATGCGGATCCTTCCATCCTGTGGGGTGTTGCCTAGAGGTACTTATAAAGGTCTTCAGGGGTAAGTCCGCGCTTGAGCATCATGACCTGAGTCCAATAGAGCAGCTGGGACATCTCTTCCGCCAGCTCATCGTCGGACTGGTACTCAGCGGCGATCCATACTTCCCCGGCTTCTTCGATGATCTTTTTACCAATGAAATGCTCGCCTTTATCCAGCGCGGCAACGGTGCCAGAACCAGCTGGACGCTGGTCGGCCTTCTCAGCTAGTTCGGCGAAAAGAGTCTCAAAGTTCTTCACGTCTACCTATTGTTCCACAGGTAGATAGAGAATGTAGGGGAACTCTGAATTTCTATTGCCGCGCCGAAATCTTAGCGAACCACTTATAGACGTCAGTGGCCTTAGCTCCCGCGAGGTGCCGCGAATCGCGGAGGCGAGAAATTTCGGTGACTTCGGTCGGTACCTGAACCTGATCATCTTCGGGCAAACCGATAACCGCACAGCCGGCATCAACTGCGGCGCGCATGCCGGTTGCGGAATCTTCAAAAACTAAGCACTCCGCGGGATCTGCGCCAATGCGGCGGGCGGCCTCGCGGTACATATCCGGCGCTGGTTTGCCGGCAGGAACCTCATCCCCGCAGATAGTATCGACGAAATAGTGCCGCCCCAACGCATTGATAGCAGCGTCAGCGACATTGCGCTCGGTATTGGTAGTGACCATCATGGGCACCCCATCCGCTTTCAGTTCCTGAAGCAGTGGAGGGATTCCCGGAAAGATTTCCAGCTGGCGAGCAAAAAGGCCTTTGACATAGTCAAACATTCGGGCGCGGTAACGCTCGCTGTCCTCGGGGTGCAGCGCCACCCCCGCATTATCCGCGCAGATTGCCAAGGTGGTATCAAAGGTCGCGCCCACAGTAGCTAGGCGCTGGGTGGGAGTGAGCCGTTTGCCCAGCAGTTCTGAAAGATAAAACGTTGCCTCCGCCCAAAGGGGCTCCGAATTAGTGAGGGTGCCATCCATATCCCAGAAGATGGCGGCGGGCTTAGTCAGGCCGGAAACGGCGGTGGAGTGCGGCACGAGAATAAAGCTAGCTTTCTCTATCAGGTAGGAAATAGTTTCGCCGTTCACGCTGTGGGCACACGGCGGCAAAAGCCAGCCGCGCAGTTAGCGCGAGCTGGCGCTTACTAAAGCGGAAGGGTCAGAACTAAAAATCCAGTTCCGGAATCTGCGACAGGGCTTCGTCGTCTGCTCCGGTGGCCGCGCTGGCGTTATAGATAAGCTCAGAGAGCTCTTCCTTTTCCTCTGGCTCGAGAACGGCATCGTGTTGAGCGCGATTAAAATCTGCCAACTTGCGAACGGTCTTGGACAAGACGGTGACCAACTGTGGTCCGTCAGGATCGTCCGGAAGAGCATCCAGCCCATCGAGCATCTGCTCAAGGTGGCCGCGCAGCTCTGGGAGGACGTTGGCGTCAAACGGTGCCTCCCAGAACTCCTTTTCCTCTTCCTTGAGGTAATCGCCGGTGGCGAAGGACTTCAGGTCACTAATGAACTCATCTACGGTGGGCTGGAAATCGGCGCGAATGCTCATGCTGTAGATACTGCCCTATCTTGCCTAAGCCCGCACGCCGAGGAGCGAATTTAGTGCGGTGCGAACCAATTCGGCCGCTCCGTCCTCGTCCGTGCCGCGGTCGGCCTCTGCCCACTCATCCACGGCATCGAGCGCGGCCGGGGTATCAAGATCGTTGGCGATTGCGGCACGCAGCTTGGCGACGACCTCTTCGGCCCCTGCCATGCTTCCCGGCTGCGCCAGGGCCTCCCGCCATGCGGCGAGGCGGCGTTTAGCGCCGTCGAGCACCTCGTCGGACCAGTCGCGCTCGTCGCGGTAATGGCCCGCGAAGACACCCAAACGGATAGCGGAGGGATCTTCACCCGCTTCTACGAGCTTGTGAACGAAGACGAGGTTGCCCAAGGACTTAGACATCTTGACCCCGTCGAGGCCGATCATGCCGGTATGCACGTAGAACTGTGCCATGCGATCAACGTTGAGGGCGGCCTCGGCGTGGGCAGCGGAAAACTCATGGTGTGGGAACTTCAGGTCGCTGCCGCCACCCTGGATATCAAAGGAAGAACCCAAGCGGTTAGTAGCGATGGCGGAACACTCAATATGCCAACCCGGGCGACCAGGCCCAAAGGGCGACTCCCAGGCTGGTTCGCCCTCGCGGTGGGCTCGCCAGATAAGCGCGTCGAGCGGATTTTTCTTTCCTGGGCGGTCTGGGTCGCCACCGCGCTCGGCAAAGAAGGTGCGCATCTCGTCGGCAGAGTAATTGGACTCATACCCAAAGCGCTCGGTGGCCTCGATGGAGGCGTAGATATCTGGGTGCTCGGGGTCGTCTACGACGTAGGCCGCTCCGGCGTCGAGAAGCTTCTGCACCATTTCCACGATTTCATCGACGGCCTCCATGGCACCGATGTAGTCCTGCGGCGGGAAAACGGAGAGCAGCTCCATATCGGAACGGAAAAGGTCAATTTGAGAAGTGCCGAGCTCACGCCAATCTACACCGTCGCGTTCGGCACGTTCGAATAGCGGATCATCGACGTCGGTGATGTTTTGGACGTAGTGAACTTTCTTCCCGGCATCCAGGAACGCCCGGTAGATAAGGTCAAAGGTCAGGTAGGTGGCGGCATGGCCCAAGTGGGTGGAGTCATAGGGCGTGATGCCGCACACGTACATGGTGGCGGTATCCCCTGCGACCTCTACGGGAGCGATGGTTTGGTTCGCAGAATCGTACAAGCGCAGCTGTGCCGCATCACCCGGCACAGGGCGGAAGGAAGGTAGTGGCCAAGAATGCATAGCCACCATACTAACGCGGTGTGCCTTAGAGCGGCTGCAGGACTCCCAGTGCCAGGAGGATCATGACGAGCACGCCGACCGGGATGCGGTAAGCGGCAAACCAAGAAAAGGAGTGGTTGCCCACAAACTTTAGTAGCCACGCAATCGAGGCATAACCCAAGGCAAAGGCAATGCCCGTACCGACCAAGAGCTGGAGACCGGAGGCGGACTGGCCGGATTCGGGAGAAAAGGCGTCGGGAAGCGAGAAAAGCCCCGAAGCCAGCACGGCTGGAATGGCGAGCAAGAAGCTAAAGCGAGTGGCTACCTCGCGGTCCAGTCCCAGGAATAGACCACCGGAAATGGTGCCGCCGGAGCGGGAAACACCCGGAATGAGCGCCAAGCATTGGCACAGGCCCATAACAATGGCGTCTTTCATGGTCAACTGGTCAAAGCTGCGTTCCTTCTTACCCATTTTTTCTGCAGCGATGAAGACAAAGGAGAAAAGGATGAGCATTGCGGCGGTAATCCACAGGTTGCGCAGGGCGCCACGAATCGCATCCTCGAATGCGAGGCCGACAATTCCGATGGGAATGGAACCCACGATGACCATCCACCCCATGCGCCAGTCCTGGCCACGAGAGGACTTATCAGCCCAGCCGCGGAACCAGCCGGAGAGAATTTGCCAAATCATTGGGGCAAAATAGACCAGCACAGCCAGCTCCGTACCCAGCTGGATAACTGCGGTGAAGGACGCGCCGGCATCGTTGCCCCAAAAAAGTTCGGAAACAATGCGCAGGTGACCGGAGGAACTTACCGGAAGAAACTCGGTAAGCCCCTGCACGATGGACAAAACAATGACCTGCGCCCAAGAAACAGCGTCAGTTGCGGTATTAGAAATCACCCGCTTCACACTACAGCCGCGCTGGGCTTCGAGTTTTTACAACGCGCGCTGTTAGGATTAGTAGCCGTGAAATCTCAATCTGGCTCTGCACTTATCCTTTCTAGTTTGCTGGCGCTTAGCGCCACCGCGTTGGCCGCCTGCCAGCCCGAAGTGGGCGTGGGCGCCGATCCAGAGACCGCGGTCAAGGGCAATGCCACCCCAGCGGTCTCCCCGGCTAAGGCGGATCCGGAAGGCACGGTGGTCGACCTTAAGGCAGACATCACTGACCTTGCCGCCTTTGATGACTCGCTGGCGGTGCGCACCAAGGACGAGCTTCTCATCGGTAGCCAGAAGGATTTTGAAGAGAAGAAGGCTACCTCGCTAGACATTTCTGCGGAGTGTGGTGACCTCAGTTCTTCGGAGTCGGGCTTCGTCCTCGCCTGCCCGGACAAGGTTCTCCTCATCGATCCCGCTTCCCCGGATTCTCCCCAAGAGGTCGATATGGAAGAGGACTTCCCCGTTACCGCCGCCACCCAGCTATCCAGCGGCGAGATCTTTGCCACCTCGGCCGATTCCACCACGGTAGGCATCTATAAGGACGGTAAGCGAGACGGAGATATCGAGGTGGAAGCTGGCTCGGACCAGCTATTGGCCGTGCCCAATTCCTCGGGCGATGACGGAGTGGTACGCATCCACCGAGAGGATTCCACCATCCAAAACGTGGACTGGACGAATGATCGCGCGGGCGGCCGACTGCGCGTTGGCCAGGGAGTCGGCAGCATCGCGGTGGGCGATAACGGCGTGGTCCTCGCCTCCGATACCGAGGGCGGCCGCTTGGCTATCTACACGTCCGATGACGTCGTCCGCCTGCACCAATACGGCAACGTAGAGGGCACCCCTTGGGGCGTAGCCTGGGATAATAAGCGCAATCTGGCGTGGGTGAGCGCCACCGATACCAATAAGGCTCATGCCTATGAAATTGGCAAAGGCGTACCAGAGCTGCGCGGAGATCTCTCGACCGTGCCGGATGCGCAGAATATTGCCCTGCTTGGCGACGGCACCTTTGTCGCCGCCTCCGCCACCGGCCACGGGCTGCAGTTCGTGGACACCCCGCACCTGAAGAAGGAGTCTTAACACCATGACCAGCACTATTGACCAATTGCGCGCGCAGGCCTACCAGCTTGCTCTGCGGGGCATGTTTAAGCTGAGCCCAGAGCGCATCCACGAGATTATTAACACTGCGCTCAGCGGACTCCAAGCCGCCGGGCCAGCCAACCGAGCCCTGGCAAAGATCCTGCCGGTCAACGATCCAGTGCTGCGCCAAGAGGTCTTCGGAGTAGAATTCCCCCGCCCGTTGGGACTTGCCGCCGGGTTTGATAAAAACGCCGCGGCCGCTGATACGTGGGCTCCCATTGGCTTTGGCTTTGCAGAGTTGGGCACCGTCACCGCCCAAGCACAGCCTGGCAATCCTGCTCCGCGGCTTTTCCGCCTCAAGGCCGATAAGGCCATCTTGAATCGGATGGGCTTTAACAATAAAGGTGCAGCGGCCGCCGCAGAAAACCTGCGCAAGCGTCGCTACAGCGATGTCATTGGCATCAATATTGGCAAAACCAAAGTCACCCCTGCCGAGCATGCAGTAGAAGATTACCGCCGCTCCGCGTCGGTATTGGGCGACTTGGCAGATTTCCTGGTGGTCAACGTTTCTTCGCCGAATACCCCGGGCCTGCGCGACCTGCAAGCAGTGGAATCGCTGCGCCCCATTCTCTCCGCCGTGCAAGAATGCACCGCGGTTCCGGTGCTGGTGAAAATTGCCCCGGATCTTTCTGATGCTGACGTTGACGCCGTGGCAAACCTAGCCCTCGAGCTCGGGCTCGACGGAATTGTAGCGACAAATACCACCATTTCCCGCGAGGGACTCAAGACTCCAGCCGCCGAGGTAAAGGAGATGGGTGCCGGTGGCGTATCCGGCCCTCCGGTAGCCGAGCGCTCCCTAGAGGTACTGCGCCGCCTCAATGAGCGAGTCGGCGACCAGCTCACCCTCATCTCCGTGGGTGGCATCTCCACGCCGGAGCAAGCATGGGAGCGCATCACTTCCGGTGCTTCCCTACTGCAGGGCTACACCGGTCTCATCTACGGTGGTCCGGACTGGATCCGCGATATCCACCGCGGCATTGCCGCTCAAATCCGTGCCCACGGTTTGAGCAATATTTCCCAGGCGGTTGGTTCCGGCCTCCCCTGGAAGCCTTTGGATTAGTCCGACCCAAGGTTGCACAACACAAGGTCCGCCTACTTTTCCTGCTGCACGCAGAGGAAGTAGGCGGACCCTTTGTTTTTGCGGTGCTGACTAGGTCTGCGACATGGCGCTGCGCTTGAGAATCAGTGCGCACAACACCGCGAAGCCGGCGTAGAACACGACCCAAAACTGTGGTTGCGTGAATAGGATATCGCCGGGCACAAAGCGGCTTGCTGCAATAATCACAATGGCGATGACCAACGCTGCAACCTGCGCGCGGCTTCCCGCCTGACTTTTGCTCATGGTACTAAAGGCGCCGACGATGATCGCGGCGACAATAATCGCCACTTTGGAATACGTCCATTCGAAATCGGCACCCCAACCATCCGTGAAGACGGAGATTAATGCAAAGAGGACCAGCACGAATGCGACCACCATGAAGGCGCCGCCCACCCGCAGCGCCGTCGGCGGGCTAGGCTGCGATGAAGTAGAGCCACTAGCCATTACTTCGCCTCGTACCAGCCCCACAAAATGGCGCGACCAAGAGCATGGAAATGCAGGTTGAACCCAAGCACGGTCGGCGAAGCATCTGGGTCGATATCGAGCTTCTCTACGTCGACTGCATGGACGGCGTAAAGGTAGCGATGCGGGGCGTGTCCGACAGGCGGGTTCGCACCGAAGTAGGTGCGCTCGCCCGAGTCGTTGCGCAAGCTGATGACGCCGTCAATACCCAAGTCCTCGGCGGCACCGGCATTGGTAGGCAGCTCGCTTACCTCGACGGGGATATTGAACGCCGCCCAGTGCCAGAAACCAGAAGCCGTTGGCGCATCGGGGTCGAAACAGGTCACGGCCAGGGACTTGGTACCTTCCGGCAGTCCAGACCAGGCAAGCTGAGGCGATACGTTCTCTGGGGCGCGGAGCTTTTCCTGCAGCTCGTCTCCTTCCACCACATCAGTGGACGAGAGAACGAAGGAAGGGACATCGCGCAGCGGTGCGTAAGGATCTGGACCAGGAAACCGAGAATCATCTGCGTAAGAAGTCATAGACCCATTTGTACCCCACCTCACAAGGCGATGTCGATGTGGTGTAACCGCCGCGGCCTGCATAAATTCTGCTGCACACGTGGAAAGCCCCTACCCAGACTTACAACCATGTATTTCCACACGCCGTTAATATTTGCTTTTTCACGCCACACGCAGGCGATTTGTAAAGCAAGCCTCGAGCAGGATACAGTATCGGAGTACCCAGCCGAGAGGCTGACAAACACCCTGCCCGGGTGGCGGAATGGCAGACGCGCTAGCTTGAGGTGCTAGTGTCCTATTAACGGACGTGGGGGTTCAAGTCCCCCCTCGGGCACAACGGACCGGCGGTTACCACTAAGGTAGCCGCCGGATTTTTCTATTCAGTACTCCCACAAGGACTACGATCTCCCCCATGACCACATTTTTGAGTTGGGCGCGCAGCTTCGGCCAGTTCCTCATGTCGCTCGCCCAGTCCGCCTGGCGGTCAATTCTCCAGTGGTCGATGCGTCGTTGGGTAGCCGTCCTCGCCGCTATCGCCACCGGCGCGATACTCTTTTACTTCTTTGATCTGCCGAACGTGTCCCAGCTTCGCGTCGCCTCCACCCGCTATGGTGCGTGGTTTCCTCTCCTTTTTATCCTAGGTTATGTCATATTTACGCAGCTTCCATTTCCTCGGACGTTGTGGACAGTAGCCGCAGGAATACTTTTTGGCCCATGGAAGGGCCTCGCCCTCTCCTTGTGCGCCTTGACGGTGTCAGCGACCCTCTCGCTCCTCATCGTCCGCACGCTCCTCGGAGACTGGATCCGGCCGCACCTAACCCACCCAGCAGTGTTTAAAATCAATGCCCACTTAGAGCGGCGCGGCTGGCTGGCCATCGCTTCGCTGCGGATGGTGGCCGGCGTCCCCTTCAGCCTCCTGAATTATGTTGCCGCACTAACACCCGTGAAGCTTAGCCACTTCACCGTGGCCACTCTCCTCGGTTCCGTCCCAACTACTGCCCTCGGCGTCTTCTTCGGCGATGCCCTCACCGGCCACACCTCGCCCAGCATCATTGTTGCCATGGTAGCTTTTGCCGCCATCGGTATGGGCGGGCTGTATATGGATTCACGTCTACCCACTCGCCCATAAGTCAAGTACGAGCGGTAGACTAATTCGCAATTGGTTCCTTAAGGAGGATTTTCTGTGCTTGCTGTCCACGCTCGCTACCGGGGCCGCTCCGTGCGTCGCGCAGAGTTGGTCCAACGCTCCGCAACGGCTCTATCCACCCTCAATGGTGTGGGCGAGTTCCACGTGCTCGGCGTGGAAGATATTTGCGCCGTAGTTGATTCAGCAACTGCCGTGTGCGACGTGGTCATGGCTTTGCTTGCCGACGGCGACTGGGCCATCGGCATCGGCATTAGTCCCGGAAACCAAGAAGATGAGGAAGGCGCGCGCCAGGTAGCAACCGCCGCATTGCGGAAGTCCGCCCGCATGGGGCAGGTCTACGCCAAACTCAATAAACGCGGCCGCGCTTCGGAGGCGAGCGATATCGCGGCCACCTTTGCCCTACTTGGGTACGTTCTCCACAAGCGCACCATCGAAGGCCGCGAAGCAACCTCGCTTGTCCGCGCAGGGCTCAACCAGAATGAGGCCGCCGAAGAGCTAGGAATTTCCAAGCAAGCCATGTCGCAACGCCTCCAAGCGGCCGGCTGGAGCGCGGAAATGGCGGGGTGGCAGTTGGCCGTCAACCTCATTGAACGCGCCAACCTTGCCCACCCCTAGAGCAAATCAGATTTGCTCAACTCAGGTGTAGTAACGAAGTCCACGAGGCGCTCCACGGCGCCGATTAGGCTGGAGTCTAGGTCGCGGAAGGAATGTACGGCGTTATAGACATGACGCCACCCATCCTTCGGGTCGCTCCACCCTACGCGGCGGCAAATACCGGTCTTCCAATCCTCGCCGTAGGGAACATCTGGCCATTCGCGCAGGCCTACGCGCTGTGGCTTTACCGCCGCCCAGATATCGATGAAGGGGTGTCCAGTTACCAGGACATGCTCTCCCACGGTTTCCGTTAATCGGGTTTCTTTGGAGCCTTGAACCAAGTGATCCGCCAATACTCCGACCCTGCGGCCTGGCCCTGGCTGAAACTCTGCGAGGCGCGCCTCCAAGTTGTCCAAACCCTCGAGGTATTCGACTACCACACCTTCCACACGCAGGTCGTGGCCCCACACTTTTTCTACGATGGCAGCATCGTGCACGCCTTCGACCCAAATGCGGGAAGGAGCGGCGACCTTAGCTTCCACGTTCTCTACGCGGCGGGAGCCGGAGTTGGACTTACGAGGAGCCTGCTTTTCGACGTACCGGGTAAGCGTCACAGGTTTTCCTTCCACCAGGAATCCGCCTTTAACCAGGTTAAAGACCCGTTCTACGCCGTGGCGATCCTCAAGGCGTACCACCTCACCGAAAACGGTTTTATCCACGCCCATAACAGCGCCCACAAAGTCGTCGCCGCGCACTTCCACTACCATTCCGGGCTCGGCTGGCACTTCTGGATACTGGCGCGGCTTCGACCGCGAGTGGCCAGCAAAAATATCTCCGCCATAAGGATCAAAACTCATGGCCCGTTAGTCTATCTACTAGACTGGCTCGCCATGGATATGCGCGCCGAAGTATGGTCACCTTTACAAAACACTGCCGTATGGCTTGGCTCGTGGCTGTGGGGACATGAAACCACCGATGACCTACTGGACGCGCTTACTGAACTAGGCGGACGTCCAGAATGCTGGGACGAATCCCCCTTCGTCGATCTATTAGCCATGCTGCGCGCGGAGACCACCGAGCTCACCGCTCATCGCGGTGTACGTGCAGAGCCTATTGTGCGTCTCGCACTGTCCGGGCCAGGCGAGCCGCCCGCATTGCCTGCAGGATCGGAGTCCTATCGCGCGGCCGCACAAAGTTCTGCCGGAGCAATCATAGTTCGTACCAATGATCCCTTGCGTAACTTAGTCCTCGTACCCCACATTCGCCACAGCCATACTGCGTGGCAAGTGGTCGTCGAAAAGCAGCAACTCCCCGCGCCCGCCTGGCTAAGCCCCGGTGAAGCCGACGCACTCCTCTCTCAAGCAACCAATGAGTCCGCCGATCTCATCGCCGCAACTGGGTATAGCACCGAGGCCTTGCCCAGCCCACGCCTCACCGTGGGAACCCTGAGCGACTTCTATGACACACCTGGTCTTCCCCACTCAACGCCAGCTCGAGCAGCCAAACTCTTTGCCCGGGCCGACCGAGTAGCCGCGATCATCGAAACCGTCACTGACCGCATCAATGACCACAGCCTTGATCCACAATTGCTTCGCTTGTGGCGCCACATCCGCCAGGCCCGCATGACGGGCGTGTCTTATGCGCTTGGAGAATTTGCCCGTTAACGGGACCAGATATCGCAGCACCCCGCTGCACACGGAGCACCATTGACTGTGCACCCTTGCACCGTCACGCTCCCGCTGGTCTCCCACTCGCGGCCTTGCTCTAGTTCATCGATGAGATCAACCACCATCTCCGCAAACCTTGGAGTCGGACCCGCTGTCCGGGTGCGCAGAACTTTGACACCCATCTCGTCTGCCGCCTTCTGCAGCTCGGAATCGAGATCCCAGATGACCTCCATATGGTCTGAGATGAAGCCAATCGGACACACCACTACCGTGTCCACGCCTTCGTTGTTATGGATGTTGGTGGTGTGGTCAACAATGTCTGGCTCGAGCCACGGAGTGCGTGGATTGCCCGAACGTGACTGCCATACAAGGTCATAGTCAGAAATACCGGCTTGTGCGGCCACCAACCGCGACGCCTCTGCCACCTGGCGGGAGTAAAGGTTTTTATCGCCTTCCGCGCCGCCCACATTATCGTGCGCGACGGGAACCGAATGGGCGGTAAACAGCAAGCGAGTGGATTCCTTCTTTTCTTCCGGAACCTGTCCCCAGACCTCTGTGACAGCGGCTGCCATTTCGGCCACGAACTTCGGATGATCGAAGAATTGGCGAATCTTAGTAAATTCAATGTCCGGCAAACCCTGCTCCGCCAGATGCTCGCGCATCTGCTGAATGTCCTCATCATATTGCCGGCATGCGGAGTACCCACCCCATGCAGAAGTAGCGAAGACAGCTACCTTTCGCACTCCGTCCTGAGACATCTTCTCCGCAGTCTCGCTGGCAAAGGGATGCCAATTACGATTGCCAAAGTAGACTGGTAGATTATGTCCGCGTTTTTTCAGCTCCCCTTCGACATGATCGATGATTTCGCGGTTAAGTGCATTGAGCGGACTTACCCCTCCGAAGTGGTAATAATGCTCGCCCACCACTTCTAGCCGCTCGCGAGGGATGCCTCGACCTCGAGTTACGTTCTCCAAAAAAGGAACGACCTCCTCGTTTCCTTCCGGGCCACCGAAAGAAAGAACGAGGAGGGCGTCGAAGTTTTGGGCATTCTGTTGTGCGTCAGTCATGCCCTAAACCATACCAACCAAAAGTTGGAGATTAGAGAAGGCGCACGACATCCGGAGTAGCGCCACCCCAGCGTACTGGGACTACTGAAACAGTCTGACCAGACTGTGGCGCTTCAATCATTTGGCCGTCGCCTAGGTAGATAGCTACGTGCTGGCTTCCACCAGCTCCGTAGAAGATAAGGTCACCGCGCTGTGCATTCGCGCGCGGAACCTTCTTGCCCTGCTGGTACTGTGCACCAGTGTAGTGAGGAAGGTCTAGGCCGGCTGCCGCGTAGGCGTACTTGACTAGGCCCGAGCAATCGAAGCCAGACTGACCGAAGTCCCCGAAGGAATCAGCCACGCCACCATCGCGAAGCCCACCAGTAGGACCATTATTATCGCCGCCACCCCACACATAAGGGACGCCGACCTGAGACTCAGCGCGAGAAATTACGGCCTCGATCTGAGCGTCTCGGCCCGCGTCTGCACCGGTGGTACTTTCCTCAACTTCAGACACTTCATCCACCTCGGGAGCGTCAACGCTGGCGGCAGGTGCAGTATTCGGGCTGCTCAAACCTAGCAAGTCAGAAGAGCCCTGCATGAGGGTGCGCACATCGTCCTCATCAACGGCTGCAGCGATATCATTCGCAAGTCCGAGCGCATCGTTCACAGAGGACCCAGTGCCGAAATCGACGTTCTGGAACGTCGGAGTAGCACCCTTGTTGAGGGCGTTTTCAAAGTCCGCCTCTGGAGCAGTCTTCTCCTGCTCAGCAACGGATGGTTCCTCCGGGTTCTCTGCAACGTCCGTGCCGCCCGTAACCTCAGGCGTTCCACCCTCTACCACCTCATCGGTAAAGGTCTGAGACTTGTCTCCTGTAGTCAAGTCTTGAGGATTGACAGAAAATGTATCGGTAGAATTCCCAGAATCAAGATTGGTTACTTGATTTAGGGCCGCCGGAAGAGAATCCTGCTGCGAGAGCTGTACCCCGCTTGCTTCCTCCCCCTGGGACGTAACCTGCTGCTGGCGGGCAAAAGTGGCTTCCGCAAACCTTTGGGTAGCGTTTAGTCGCGCTTCATTCTGGGCCAGCTCTCGGCGCTCCTGCGCAACACGATTCTCGGCTTCTCGCTTTTCCTCGCCCGCCTGGCGCAGCTCATCTTCCAAGCTGGCAACATACTCTTCGTTAGTACCCGGCTCGCCGTTCACTTGTTCCAATTGGGTTCGAATCTGAGCAATACGGTCTTCCGCTCCGGAAACATCTGCTTCCGCGCGACCTAGCTCTGCCCGGGACTCCTCTACAGCACCCTGCAGTGAATCCGCGTTGGCAACTGCACGGTCAATTGCTACGTGGTCTGACTCTTGGTCCTGGACCGTACCTGGGTTTGGCGTCGATACTTCATCGGCGCTTGCTGGGGCTACGGTGGAAAGTGTTGAAATGGCTGCAGTACCTGCTACTGCAGCAATGAAAGCGCGAACATGTCGAATGCGCGGAAGGCGAATGGTGGCCACTGAAATACTCCTAGTTTGGGCCCACGCTGCTCCTTTAGTGAGAGTCCATGAAGACTCCGGACATAGGTATGCCCGGGCTCCCCGCCTGCATATTTCGCACAAACACAGGCGTTATCGCATGTCCTATTGGGCGGCCTAGAGGTTCGCCTCGAGTAGATATCAATAGATACGCGAAGCTAACCCCTGGTGCCCGCAGACACTAGAGCGGTAATTGTTGATGGACTGCCTACATTGGCTGAGACTTCACTCCGGGTGTGCTCTTTCGGTGGACCCTCAGCAGACTTAGGGCTTTCATGTTGGAACTAGAGAGAGTTAAGGACGATTGCTGCGCCGTTACTGGACGACTCAAACCGCTACTGTTTCCCCAACAACAGCGATATACAGACAACTTGCACTCTGGCAAGAGAGCCTAAAGGTCTACTTGCGTGAGTCCGACAAGTCGGCCACAAATGGTCTACAACTATTCTCTGTTCAAACAAATTCCCACGACTGCGAAATCCACTTCTATTCTTGCGCTGCGCGCGACATACGCTCCAGGATGCGTCTAACAACCCGCGATTCCGTATGCCCCGATCACGTCTTCGTTGCACTGAGCACCGTGAGAACTGCTCTACGGGTTCTGGCAGACCTCGCCGCGGCGCCGGACCGGAATCCAAAAGGTCTAGCCTTTTAGTACTACCGAGCCGTCGAGGGCAAGCAGCCACAAACCATGAACAGGCCGCACGAGGCTGACCCTTGTGGAGTGATTCGGCGTTCCCAGACCCTATCCCTATGGACCTCTTCGTGCGCACCTTCTGTGCCAACAGGCTTTCAGCCTTAGCCATATAAAGGTTCGCACCAAAATTTCCACACGGTGGAGTTCTAATGAACGCGTCTCACCTCATAAACGGAAGGTGGGTTGATGTGTAATTTTTCGAACATTGCAATCGCTCAAGTTCATTGCCTGCGTCCCCAATCACTTTCGATTGGTCCCAGTTCATTGACTTCCAAGAACGGCCACTCGACGTTCTAACCTTCGCTCGAGGCGTGCTTCCCCACATACCCGTGCGAGATCTCTCGTGACAGTCAAGGCTAAGCCCATGAACCCAGGAAGCAAGAAATGTCTCCTGAGTCGACAACCGAACCTTACGTCACGACACGCCCGTTTCGCACAATTTTCCCGCAATTCACGTGAGTCAAGTTAATTCACATGACTCAACATATGCACCTAACCTGCAATGATTTTGTTACCATCCCGTTATTGTGACTTTAATCACTAGCCAACCAGAGTTCCATACGCTCTACCGGCCCCCAGCTCGACCACAACTAGGACAACAGAGCCACTCCCCCACCGGATGTCAACCCCTAAGAATTTACTTTGACCACTCCCCCGCCCCATTCACGGCCCCCAATTAGGTACCAGGTTCAAGCTAAGCCCAGACCGAACTTCTGCCTCCCCGATCAACAACCGGCCTTCTCGACACACCGTGAGTGAACGAAACTGCGCCATTCACATTCACCCGGAGTTCTTCGGCACCCACCCTCGGGCCAGTTGCTCGAATTTTTCGTACATCGAAGGCCCGCAAAAATTTCACCCTGAGACGCGATACTTTTTCGAACAAACTTAATTTTAAAGGAGTATCTGTCGAGTTTTGGAAAGTGAAGTTCCGCAGTGCTCGCGCTACCCTATTTGCCCGACCGACCCAATCGGGAATTACATAGAGTCTTCTCAACCCCTAGACCCCGCGCCGGCTGGCCACCAGAAAAGAGCTGACCAAAACAATTATGGCGATTACGGCAACCGTCCCCACTACTGCGCCCACAGGGAGACTGATTTGGTCTAGCCCCCTGTAGTACTCAGACAGAAGGTCTACTTGGTTAACTCCAGGCACGATCTGCGCCTGCACCGACTCAATGCCGGCGCGGCTATAAGTGTCACTGACGGAAGAAACATGGCGGGGGGTTTGAACGATGACAGTGTTTAAACCTGTCGCATCCTGGAGCTCTTGGGCAATGTCGCGGACATCAGGTGCCCGATCAGCCATCACATCAACCACGGCCACCCCGTCACCGTCTCGCAAGCCTTGAGCTACCTCCGCGTTGAGCTGTGCATCTTGGCTGAGCGCTGGGGACGTATAGGCCACGCCGTCCTCTTTCAGCTGGCTTGCCAAATCAGCTACATCTACGCCCGCAGGAACCATGCGTATCTCTTCCTTATATATAGGGCTCCTAAACTTCTTCTCCCCAAAGATACGGACAGATCACAGCAACCCATTTCCTCAACTCGCCGATTTTCCTGAAAAGGTGAAAACAGAACGCTTGTACTGTTACAATGGCAGCGACCGAAGGTTTTAGCCTCTACAATATCTAGGTGAACCATCGCGTTCTTTGTCGCCTTCAACACAGCGGGCCCCATGGTCGCGTCGAGTCACACTCGTGACCGTTGACGCTGAGCACTGCCCCGCTGTGACGACAGGCGGCGAGTACCAAACAGAACACACTGTTTATTAACAAGGAATGGAGCTCCCTGTGACTGAAAGCTTGAACTCCTTCGAGGCCAAGAAGACCCTTGACGTCAACGGCAAGTCTTATGACTACTTTGACATCAACACCGTCTCCGGCTTGGAGAAGTTGCCTTACTCCCTCAAGGTGCTGGCAGAAAACCTGCTACGTAACGAGGACGGCAAGAACGTAACCAAGGATCACATTAACGCCTTGGCAAACTGGGATCCGGAAGCAGAACCGGACACCGAAATCCAGTTCACCCCGGCACGCGTCCTCATGCAGGACTTTACCGGTGTTCCTTGCGTTGTTGACCTCGCCACCATGCGTGAGGCCGTCTCCGCACTGGGTGGCACCCCGGATCAGGTTAACCCTCTCAACCCGGCCGAAATGGTCATTGACCACTCCGTCATCGTTGAGGCTTTCGGCTCTACCGATGCGCTGGAAAAGAACGTTGAAATCGAGTACCAGCGCAACGAAGAGCGCTACCAGTTCCTTCGCTGGGGTGCTGAGAACTTCTCCAACTTCCGCGTAGTTCCTCCGGGAACCGGCATTGTCCACCAGGTAAATATCGAGTACCTGTCTCGCGTTGTATTCGACAACGAGGGCCTTGCTTACCCGGATACCTGTATCGGTACCGACTCCCACACCACCATGGAAAACGGCCTGGGCATTCTGGGCTGGGGCGTCGGCGGCATCGAAGCAGAGGCTGCCATGCTCGGCCAGCCGGTGTCCATGCTTATCCCGAAGGTTGTCGGCTTCAAGCTGACCGGTGAGATTCCTACCGGCGTTACTGCAACCGACGTCGTTCTTACCATCACCGAGATGCTGCGCGAGCACGGCGTTGTTCAGAAGTTCGTTGAGTTCTATGGCAACGGTGTTAAGTCTGTCCCGCTGGCAAACCGCGCCACCATCGGCAACATGTCCCCTGAGTTCGGTTCCACCGCTGCGATCTTCCCGATTGACGAGGAGACCACCAAGTACCTCGAGCTCACCGGCCGCCCGCAGGAGCAGATCGACCGCGTCGAGGCCTACGCCAAGGCGCAGGGAATGTGGCTGGAGGAGGACGCTCCAGAGGCGAAGTACTCCGAGTACCTCGAGCTGGACCTGTCCACCGTTGTTCCTTCCATTGCCGGCCCGAAGCGCCCGCAGGACCGCATCCTGCTGACCGAGGCCAAGGAGCAGTTCCGCAAGGATCTGGCTAACTACACCACCGACGAGGTTTGCGTTGACGAATCCACTGTCGAGGCAAAGCGCATGTCCGCAGAAGGCGGCGCCCCAGCTATGGAGGACGTCACCGGCGGCTTGAACAAGGCTCGTGAGGGTCACGGCGAGTCCTCGGCTACTGGCGCGAAGGGCCGCCACTCCAACCCAATTACCGTGGAGTCCCAAAACGGTGGCGAGTTCACCTTGGACCACGGCATGGTTGCCATTGCCTCCATCACCTCCTGCACCAACACCTCTAACCCATCCGTCATGGTGGGCGCAGGCCTTATCGCCCGTAAGGCAGCAGAAAAGGGTCTGCAGTCCAAGCCATGGGTTAAGACCATCTGTGCTCCTGGCTCCCAGGTTGTTGATGGCTACTTCCAGCGTGCAGACCTGTGGAAGGACCTCGAAGCCATGGGCTTCTACCTCTCCGGCTTCGGCTGCACCACCTGCATTGGTAACTCCGGCCCACTGCCGGACGAGGTTTCTGCAGCCATCAACGAGAATGACCTCGCTGCCACCGCGGTACTTTCCGGTAACCGCAACTTCGAGGGCCGTATCTCCCCGGATGTCAAGATGAACTACTTGGCTTCTCCAATCATGGTCATCGCCTACGCCATTGCCGGCACCATGGACTTTGACTTTGACGCTCAGCCGTTGGGACAGGACAAGGAAGGCAACGATGTCTTCTTGAAGGACATTTGGCCATCCCCGCAGGAGATTGAGGACACCATCCAGTCCGCTATCTCCCGCGAGATGTACGAGGCTGACTACGCCGACGTCTTCAAGGGCGACGATGCTTGGCGCGCCCTGGACGTGCCGGAAGGCGAGACCTTCAAGTGGGATGAGGATTCCACCTACATCCGCAAGGCTCCTTACTTCGATGGCATGCCAACCGAGCCGAACCCGGTTGAAGACATCAAGGGCGCACGCGTGCTGGCAAAGCTGGGCGATTCCGTCACCACTGACCATATCTCCCCTGCTTCCGCTATTAAGCCGGGCACCCCGGCTGCGCAGTACCTCGATGAAAACGGCGTTGCCCGCCAGGACTACAATTCCCTGGGCTCCCGTCGCGGTAACCACGAGGTCATGATGCGCGGCACCTTCGCGAATATTCGCCTAGCTAACCAGCTGGTAGACGTCACCGGTGGCTACACCCGTGACTTCACCCAGGAAGGCGGCCCGCAGGCCTTCATCTTCGATGCTTGCCAGAACTATAAGGAAGCCGGCATCCCGCTCGTTGTCATTGCTGGCAAGGAGTACGGCACTGGTTCTTCCCGTGACTGGGCCGCTAAGGGCACCAACCTGCTTGGTGTGAAGGCTGTTATCACTGAGTCCTTCGAGCGTATCCACCGTTCCAACCTGATTGGCATGGGCGTTATCCCACTGCAGTTCCCGCAGGGCGAGTCCCACGAGTCCTTGGGCCTGGATGGTACGGAGACCTTCGACATCGAGGGCATCTCCGCCTTCAACGATGGCTCCATCCCGAAGACCGTCCACGTAACCGCTACCAAGGAATCCGGCGAGGCCGTGGAGTTCGATGCTGACGTTCGCATCGACACCCCGGGTGAGGCTGACTACTTCCGCCACGGCGGCATCTTGCAGTACGTCCTGCGTCAGATGGTCAAGAACTAAGCGTCTTCGCGCAGTCCTTTAGCCCACCCGAGGGGAGCTAAAGGACTAAGTTCTGTCGACAACGCGGGGTTGCACCGCCCTCCCCAGGAAGGGCAATGCGGCCCCGCGTTTCGTCACGTCGATTTTATTTCTTATTTAAAATTACTGATTAAAGATTCTTTAGACATCCCCCATTAAGGAGAGTTCCCTACTATGCCCATCGTGAGCGAATCTGAACTTAGCCGCCGCCGGCACGACATTCTCGTAGGTGCCCGCCGCTGCTTTGCAGAGCACGGGTACGAGGGAGCGACTGTTCGGCTTTTGGAGCAAGCGACGGGTAAGTCACGTGGCGCAATTTTTCACCACTTCGGTGACAAAGAGTCGCTATTCCTAGCCTTGGCGCAAGAAGATGCCGCTCGGCAGGCCGAAGTCGTGGCTCAAAATGGCTTGGTAGAAGTCATGCGGGAAATGCTCCAACATCCCGAGCGCCACGATTGGCTAGCCACTCGCTTGGAAATCACCTCCCTACTACGCACGGACCCCTCGTTCGCCGCTCGGTGGAAAGAAAATCAATCGGTTCGTGATGAAGCCGTTCGCGCACGATTGGCATCTAATGCGGATAAGGGTCGCCTACGAGATGATGTAGGAATCGATACCTTAGCCATCTATCTTGAGGTATTCATGGACGGATTCATTAACCGGCTTGCCTTGGGCGATACCGCGGAGCTGGAAAAGGTTCTTGACTTAGTAGAGCAATCCATCCGCGGTGCTCAGGCGAGCCCACAGTAACCCCATACACCTACTTCTGCTCCCGGCTGCTTCTAAACTGATGTTGGAAATAGCCGGGAGCAGTGTTGTATGCGCCTAATGTTGCGGCACCGGCACTGTCTTTTCCGCCACTTGGGCATAGGTTCCTATTTCTGCCACAAACTTAGGATCGTGGCAGGTAACCACGAGGGCGCTGCCGGACTGCAGTGCATGGTGGATCAATTGGTGCATGAGCCAGCGGTCGGCAGCGGAAAGCAAGGTGTCTGGTTCGTCGAGCAGGACCACCTGTCGGTGCTGCCCGATCACGTGGGCAATTTGCGCAAGTCTCAGACGAGACGATGATAAATCGAGAGGATGGTCTGCGGGGTTTAGTCCCAGCAGGTTGCGCAAGGTGTCATTGGGGACGAATTCCTCCACCGTTGCAAACACTGCCTGATCAAACGGCGATTGCAGGGCAAGAGCGGGTGGATTCGAGACAACTCCGGCACCATCGAGTCCAGCAGCAGCGCGCAGGAGCGTGGTCTTGCCACTGCCATTATTGCCTCGCAGCCACGTAACCGCAGATTCCGTGATAGGGATTTCTACCGGTCCGACGCTGAAGGACGTGCCGGTGGGCTGAGAAAAATGCCACCACTTCTTCTTTGTTGCACCCCTGCGTGCCGTTAGCGGACCGATACTCCCTGTCCGGGAGCTTGGAGAAACCCGCGGTAAGTCGAGGGCCGCTACGAGTGGGTCTGTTCCGATGATGTCGCCACCCAAGTCTGGCCAGGAGGAGCTAGAAACGGAAATCACGCAAGTCCCCGGCATTGCCTGCAAGAGGCGAACTACTTGCGTGCGTGAGTTAGCGTCTAGCCCGGCTGCAGGCTCGCACACAATCATGACTTTTGGCTCGCGAATGGCAACACAGGCTGCCGCCAACCTGCGCGTTTGGCCACCAGATAGCTGGGTTGGGTCATGTTCGCAGTAGTCAGACAGTCCTACAGCGCGAAGCATTCGCTCCCCGCGCCGCTGCATTTCAGGGGCAGGCACGCCGGCATTCTCGAGGCCTAAAACTACTTCTTCGATGCAGGTTTCCCGCAGGAAGCTAATCTGTGCTGAGGCATCCGTGCCGATGATGGCTTCGGTAGATAGGTACTCCGCTAGTTCCACGGCAACGTCTTCGGCGGCTGTGTCAGGTTCGACGAGTACTTGATAAATGGCCCCTGGGGTGGGCTTAATGCGGGCTAAATCCATGTAGCAATCACCACCGCAAAGCTAACTAATGGAATGACCAGGCGTATGACGCGAGAGACCATGGAATCGGCAACAGGGCGCAGGAGGGTGCGTTGCCCTTCTTGGTCGAATCCGACGGCGGCTAGGGCCTGTCCACGTTGGGTTCCTTGGGTAAGGAGGCGAGCGATGACGGGAATAATGACGCGCGAAATGGTGTTGCGCCAGGTCACGGTGATGCCGGCGAGCTGGTTGGCCTCACGGACGCAGCGCCAAGCGTGCGCACCTTGGGGCAGGGTTTGCAGGGAGGCTCCAACGATATATGCGACCTTGTGGCCAGCGCGCGAAACTTGCAGCCATTTGGCGATATCAGCAATGCGCAGCGCTGCCATGGCCGCGATGAAGCAGGCCATGAGGGCGCAGAATCGGAGGGTGAGGGTGGCGGCGAGCACCAGGCCGTCGCTTGTTACCAGCGGCAGCACTGGGTCATCACCGTAGGGGGCGTGAATGACCAGCATGGAAAGGGCCGCCGGGGCGCTTAGCGCCACAGTTGTCAAAATCACGGAAGCGTTGCGGGTAGCGGCAGTACCGCAGGCTAGGGCGAGAAGCACTACGCTTGCCGACGCCACCGGGGTATCCAGCGCCAAAGTAAGGATCCAGCCGCAGGCCGCGATGGTGACAACGGTCGCGGGATGAAGGCCCTGCATTAACGTGGCTGGAGGGATTCTCGGGTGCGCTGTGGCAGTGCCTTGACCGCTGCCCAGACAATGAGGAAGACCAGTGCCTTATCCAGGGGATCCGAAATAAAGGACTGCAGCGTAACCGAGGCGATGAGGGAATTGCCCAGTTCTCGGAAGAGCGAAACAACCGCGCCCGTACCAAGACCTGCGGTACCGCCATAGACAAAGGCAGCCACTGGTGCGGCGAGCATACCGGAAATAATGCCGATGACGGCGCCGCTGAGAATAACCCACCAGACCTTGGTGAAAGCGCCCTTCTTGATTACCAGTCCGGAGAGGAACCCCGTGGCGGCGGACACGGCGGCGAAGGGCAGGGCGGCAGGGTTCAACAGCCCCCATACGACGGAGGACAATGTACCGGTAGCCAATCCGGCAATGGGTCCCGCGAGCGCGGCTACCAGGATTGTTCCCACGGAGTCGATATACAGCGGAACGCCGATAGAACCGATGATTTCGCCAACAACAATATTGAGCACTAGCGCTACCGGGATGATGGCGATGGTTCGTGCCGGTAGCGCCGGAACGGTGCCGGCTAGAAGAAGCGCGGCGCCAACGAGGTAGCCGGCGAGGGTAATGAGCGCCTCTGTCGAGCCGGCGACAGATTCCCAATCAGTAGGACGCAGGAGAACCAGATAAATCCAGGTTGCGGCGACGATGAGTGCACCCGCGATGACCATGGCTTTGCGGGCGGGGGTGAGAGAAAGCTGTGACACAGTAAAAGTCCAAATCCATATACCGAAAAATGGGCAAAATAAACGACGACCGCGGTTGGTGCTGTTTTTCCTATGTCACCTCGGAAAGCGAGCTCGCACGGCACGTGCGCCGCGGATAATAGTAGAGGTTCTGCGTGTCAAAAGCCACTAACACGAAGCCAATAGCGTCAATCCCCGCACGCATTCGTGGTGTGCGGCCGCTATGTCTGCGCTTGTTACCAGCCGCGCGTTGAGGGCGCGGCCCCAATGGTTGCGCAAATCCGCAACGCTCGTGCCCCGCAGCAGTGACGATTCCGCCTCGACGTCCATGGTGGTTTCTACCGCGCCGAAACTGATGCGCCCGAGAGCAATCATGCAGGTCAAGAGGTCGTGGATTTGAGCTTGATATCCCTCCCCTTGTGCCTGGTGGAATTCAAAATAAAAACGCAACACGTCCGGCAGGATTTGTGCCGTGGGGTGCTCCCCCAACAATTCAAGGACCTCGTCTAGACGCTGCGAGGTGATGAGAAACTGTTCCGTTACTTCGAGGGAACACAGCGTGGTGAGAACGCGTGGGGCGGTTGAATGAAAATGTTGGGCGGCGGCGTGTGGATCCACCCAAAAGTTCCACTCGGCAGTTGGCGTGGTGTTTCCGCGGTAATTGACCGCGCCGCCCATGATGGTGATGGCGCCGAAGCGCGCGGCAGCCTCGCTATGGGTTGCTTCGAATGCAGCAAGGTTGGTGACCGGTCCAGTAACGATCAGCTGCAGATCGTCGTGGGTGGCTAATGCTTCTTCCCATACCTGCTGCCAATCGCGCTGTTGCAGCTTGGCGGCGGCAGCGGGGGCATGTGCGTAGCCCAGCCCTGTCGGGCCATGGGTCTCAGGGGTGGTGGTGAGATCCACCTTGAGCGGTAGGGGTAGGCCGGGGGCTGCGGGAACGTCGGCAAGCGAGCACAGGTCCAGAATCCAGCGGGCATTAGCCGCGGTCTGGTGGACCTCGACGTTGCCGGCCGTGGTGGTAACGCCCACCAGCTCGATCTCACCGGCATGATGCAGACCCGCCAAGTACATAAGGGCGAGGCAATCATCGATGCCGGGATCGCAATCAATGAGTACAGCTGGTGGCTTAGTAGTCATAATGCCAGCCAGTCTAGCGCCTTACTTGATAGAGCTCACCGGATTGTCGCCATCAACGAAGGCAAGCGGGGAATCCGGCAGGTTGTCGCGGCCAAGGGCCTCGACGATGACGTCCGCAACCAGCTCGCGGGAAGAAGTCAGAGACTCCTTCAGCTTCTTATCCTCAATCTGCTCAATGCCCTTGGCTGGTTCCTCGGTCAGCATCGCTGGCTTGAGGATGAGGTGCGGGAAGCTTGCCTGTACAAGGCGGTTGTCTACTTCCTTCTTCGACTCCACATAGGCATACCACTTCTCATCGGCAGGATCCGTGGTTGCTACCTGGGAGCCGACATAAGAGATCATCACATAGGCAGGCACATTCTTGCCCTCCTGCTGCAACTTGTCCATGGCGTCGAGGGTAGCGAGGGCACCATCGCGGTCAACGGCCCAGGTGAGGTCTGCCCCACCTCGGCCGCCATTGCCGGCGCCCCAGACTACAGCGTCATAAGCGGCGAAAAGATCTGCCCACTGATCCACGGTTTGTTCAGTAATATCCGCCATAACCGGGGTCGCGCCGAGCTTTTCAATCTCGGCCTTCTGCTCTGGATTGCGGATGAGGGAGTCGACCTCGTGGCCGGCGTCAACCAGCTTAGGGGCGGTAAGCAGTCCGACCTTGCCGTGTCCACCGATGTACAGAATCTTCTTCTTATCAGTCATGCCTCCCCACCGTAACAACGGCGCGGCCGGCGTGCAGACGCCCTCACCTATCTGGCACGCACAAACCACCGCGGCGTGCCCGGCAAGCAGATAGACTTGTCTGCATGTATGCCATTATGACCGTCACCGGCGCCGATAGCACCGGCATCATCGCCGCGGTGACCACCACCCTTGCAGAACTCGATATCAACGTCATCGACGTCTCCCAGACGCTGATGGGCGGATACTTCACCATGATCCTGCGCGTCGAATTCGATGCGGACAAGGTCTCCATCCAGACCATCAAGGAGCGCATGCGCCCCGTGGCGGAGGAAAAGCACCAGTCCATCCGCATTCAGTCCGAAGACCTCTTCACCGCCATGAACGAGATTTAGAATGAGTACGCGTTTTAATACCACCAATATCTTGGACACCATCGAGATGATTGAGAACTATCGTCTCGATATCCGCACCGTGACCATGGGCATCTCCCTCCTCGGATGCACCCGCTCCACCATGGAGGCTACCTGCCAGGCCATCTATGACCGCGTCACCCAGCAGGCAGGGCGCCTCGTCGAGGTGTGCGAAGGCATCGAGGGCGAGCTCGGTATCCCCATCGTCAATAAGCGCATCTCCGTAACCCCCGTCTCGTTGGTGGTGGCCGGAGTAGAGGGAAACCCCGTTGATGCAGCGAAGGCGCTGGATAAGGCAGCCAAGGAGGTTGGCGTCAACTTCGTGGGCGGCTACTCCGCCCTAGTAGAAAAGGGCGCCACGACCGCGGAGCAAAAACTCATCAGCTCCATTCCGGAGGCGCTGGCTACTACCGACGTCGTCTGTTCCTCCGTGAATATCGCCAGCTCCCGCGCCGGCATCAACATGGATGCAGCCAAGAAGATGGGCGAGGTTATCAAGGAAGCGGCCGAGCTAACTAAGGATGATTCCGCCATAGCGTGCGCCAAGCTCGTGGTCTTTGCTAACTCCGTGGGAGATAATCCCTTTATGGCCGGTGCCTTCCACGGCATTGAGGAACCCGATTGTGTGGTCTCCGTGGGCGTTTCTGGCCCGGGTGTGGTCGACCGTGCCTTGGGCTCGCTCGAGGGGGCCAGCTTAGACCAGGTTGCAGAAGAGGTGAAGAAGGCTGCTTTCAAGATCACACGCGCCGGGCAGCTGGTGGGCACCATGGCCTCGGAGCGCCTGGGCGTTCCTTTCGGCATCATCGACCTTTCGCTTGCCCCCACCGCCGAATTGGGCGATTCGGTTGCGCACATCTTGGAGCACATGGGCTTAGACCAGGTGGGCACCCACGGCACCACTGCAGCCTTGGCTCTGCTTAACGACGCCGTAAAGAAGGGCGGCATGATGGCTTGTTCCCGCGTGGGCGGGTTGTCTGGTTCCTTCATCCCGGTTTCCGAGGACAAAGGCATGATCGACGCGGTCAAGTCCGGCTCCATTTCCATGGACAAGCTGGAGGCCATGACCGCTATTTGCTCGGTTGGCTTCGACATGATTGCCCTGCCGGGCGATACCTCGGCCGCGACGATCTCGGGCATGATCGCTGATGAGGCCGCCATTGGCGTGATGAACCATAAAACCACCGCCGTACGCGTCATTCCGGTACCTGGCGCCCAGGTAGGAGACGAGGTCAGCTTCGGAGGACTTCTTGGCTACGCCCCAGTCATCCCGGTCAATCAGGTGGGCAATGCGCAGTTCATTAACCGCGGCGGCTTCATCCCCGCGCCGGTGCATGGATTCCGCAACTAGCGCCAGCAACAACCGCGCCGCGGTCTAGTCCGCGGCGTGCTCCTCGCCCGGCTTATCGGATTCCGCCCACGCAGCTAGGTTGGCCTGGAAGTGCTGGTAGGAAGCCTCCAACTGTTTCAGCTCCACCTCGCCGCCTACTTGGCGGCGAGCATCGGAGTAGATGGCCTGGGCGGCGTCGTCAAGCACGCGCCGGCGTTCCGCCGTGCGAAGAAGGGCAACGACCTTAGCGAGGTTATCCAGCATGCTGAGGTAAATCTCCGCATTATCGGCCGCATCGCGCCGAATCTGTGCAAACATCGCATCGACGATTTCGGCATAGCTAAAGGTCTGATAATCCAGCCGAAACTCGCCGCCCACATGCACAATGCCCTGCGGAAGCCGCTTATCCCCAATCACCGTAAGAATCTGGGTAAAGCGGTCAATGATGTCAATTACCGTAAATGGGTCATTAACGCCGGTGCTCAAAGCGCGGGCGGCAATCTCAGCAAGGTGACGGGCGGTAAAGCGTGGATCGTGGGCGGAGGCGTTTTCGCGGTGCTGCGTAAGCACGATATGACGTTCTATATCTTCCGGCAAACGTGGCACGCCGTGGGCAATGACCTCGCCTTCCAATACGAGGTCTCCCGGTGCCACGCCGAGGTGCACCGCACAATTTTCCCGCGCCGCCGCCTGAGCAATGGCGTCATAGTCCACGAATTTGAGATAGCCAGTCTCACTACTGCGGCGCTTTTGCGCGTTCGTGTAGAACTCTGGCCCCGGCGCTTTTACCTTCTCTTCCTCCTCACCGCGGCGGATGAGCCGGCGCATGTGGCTTTCTACATCTTGGGCAACCACGTGCACCACGTGGGACATGCTGATCGATTGCGCAATATGCACGATGAAGTAGATGAGGAAGACAACGCAGGCGATGGCCAGCAGCACCGTGACGGCTACATTGAGGGAAGGAACATATTCTTCTTCCCCACCGCCGCCGGTACGGACCGCGCGCAGGGACAAGAGCGCAAAAATAAAGGTTGCCAGGTAGATCGCCAACGTGGATTGAATGGAGCGATCCTTTAAAAACTCGTGCAGGAGGCGTGGTCCCATCACCGTGACCACGCCCGACAGCGCGGTCAGGGTGATGAAAAAGACGGTGCCGGCCAAGGATAATGACGAGGTTGCTACCGCGCTTAAAATCCCTTGCGCGCTATCGGCGCTGCCGTCATAAAAGGGTGTGGCCGACACATCAAAATTGCTACCAGCCGCAATGAGCACCTCCGCACCGACTGCGGCGAGGGCCACCGCCACAGCAGGAATGAGCCAAAACTTTTCCCGCCAGGCGGGCATCCTCTCCAGCAGCGTTTTCATAAATCCCTAAGCTAGCTCCACGATCTCCATATAGTCATCGGACCACAGGTCCTCATCACCATCGGGCATGATGATCACGCGTTCCGGATCCAGTGCCTTAACCGCACCCGGATCGTGCGTCACCAGCACCACAGCGCCCGTATACGTTTTCAGTGCATCAAGCACCTGCTCGCGCGAAATCGGATCCAGGTTATTGGTAGGCTCGTCTAACAGCAGGACGTTGGCGCGGCTGGAGACCAAGGCGGCCAGTGCAAGGCGCGTCTTCTCGCCGCCGGAGAGCGTACCCGCAGGTTGCTCCAACTTCTCGCCGGAAAACATAAAGGCGCCAAGCAGGCTGCGCAACTCCTGCTGATCCGCGTCCGGGCAGGCATCAATGGTGTTTTGCCACACGGACTTATCCGGGTCGATGGTGTCATGTTCCTGGGCGAAGTAGCCGATGCGCAGGCCGTGGCCGCTGACGATGCCACCTTCACCATCGGTGCGTTCCACACCGGCCAGCAATTTCAACAGAGTGGTCTTACCTGCACCGTTATAGCCGAGAACGACCACCCTAGAACCTTTGTCGATAGCGAGGTCTACGCCCACGAAAACCTCCAGCGAGCCATACATCTTGGTCAGGCCCTTGGCATTCATGGGGGTCTTGCCGCACGGCGCCGGCTCGGGGAACTTAATATTGGCCACCTTATCGGCCACGCGGACTTCATCGAGCTCGCTCATCATACGCTCAGCACGGTGGAGCATCTGCTTTGCTGCAGCAGCCTTAGTTGCCTTAGCACCGAGCTTGGCCGCCTGCTTTTGCAATGCAGACGCCTTCTTTTCCGCATTGGCACGCTCTCGGCGGCGCCGCGCTTCATCGGTAGCGCGGGCATCGAGATACTTCTTATAGCCCATGTTGTACACATCGGCCTCGCCGCGGACCGCGTCGAGGAACCACACCTTGTTGCACACGGCTTCTAGCAGTTCGACGTCGTGGGAAATCATAATGAGCCCGCCCTCATGCTTGGACAGGAATTGGCGCAGCCACGTAATAGAGTCCGCATCCAAGTGGTTAGTCGGCTCATCTAGGAGCAGAGTGGTCTGGGATTTGCCGGAGCCTTCAGTAGCTGCAAAGAGGATCTGTGCCAGCTCCACACGGCGGCGCTGGCCGCCCGAGAGAGTCTTGAGCTTCTGATCTAAAACTCGCTGTGGCAGACCCAAATTATCGCAAATCTGCGCACACTCGGAATCAGCCTCATAGCCGCCGAGCGACTCGAACTGCTCCTCTAAGCGGGAATACTTACGGATAGCCTTATCCCGGAACTTATCGTCCGTGGCCGATTCCATGAGTTCTTGTTGCTTCGCCATCCGGCGCTTAAGATCATCCAGACCACGTGCGGAAAGAACGCGCTCGCGTGCCGTTTGCTCAATATTTCCCTCGCGGGAATCCTGGGGCAAATAACCAATGGGGCCCGAGCGAGTCACAGAACCACCATAAGGCTCCGTCTCCCCTGCCAAAATGCGCATGGTCGTCGTCTTGCCCGCGCCGTTGCGGCCGATGAGGCCGATGCGGTCGCCAGGCTGCACGCGGAGGTGCTGCCCGGGGGCGTCGAGAAGCGTGCGCGCTCCCACCCTGACTTCGAAATCATTGGTTACAATCACGAAGAAATAGTCTAGCAATTGACGCGGCCAACGCTAAGACGCACTAACGCCCCCAACAGTTGCTTCCCTAATCCGAGAAATGCGCTGCTGGGGGCGTGCGATTAATACGCGATTTTAAACCGCGAAGCCAAGTGCCTGGAGCTGCTCGCGGCCCTCCTCAGTAATCATCTGCGGGCCCCATGGCGGCATCCATACCCAGTTGATACGGACGGCATCGGCCAGCTTATTGGCCTTGACGATGTCCTCGACCTGCTCTGCAATGACATCGGTCAGCGGGCACGCCGGCGAGGTCAGCGTCATATTGATCATGACGATTTCCTTGCCATTGTCCTCTTCAAACCAAAGATCATAGACAAGGCCCAGGTCAACGACGTTAATGCCGAGCTCGGGGTCAATGACATCGCGCATGAATTCGGTGACATCAAAGGCCTTAGAAATCTGTTCTTCGGTCTGCTCCGGGCGCTCGCCGCTGCCGGAGAATGAAGAGTTCTCGTTCTGATAAGGATCTACGGGTTCGGTCATCTAGTTCTCCACTTCAGTTAGTGCATCGGCGGATGCAGCCTGGAAGGCCTTCCATCCGAGGAGCGCACACTTGACGCGCGCTGGGTACTGGGACACGCCGGCGAAGGCAACACCGTCACCGATGAGGTCTTCATCGCCCTCTTCTTGGCCACGCGAGGTAATCATCTTTTCGAACTCGGCCAGCTTCTCATTGGCTTCCGCAAGCGGCAGCCCCACGATCTCCTCAGCCATAACCGAAGTAGAAGCCTGCGAAATGGAGCAGCCTTCCGCGTCATAGGAGACGTCCTCTACGGTCTTACCGTCGTCCGAAAGGCGCACGCGCAGGGTGAGCTCATCGCCGCAGGACGGGTTCACGTGGTGAACCTCGGCCTGATATGGCTCCCTCAGGCCGGCGTGTTGGGGGTTCTTATAGTGATCCAGGATGACGTCCTGGTACATGGAATCTAGGTTCATGAGGCAACTCCAAAGAATTCGCGGGCAGCCTTGATTGCATCCACCAGCTTATCTACTTCTTCCTCGGTGTTATAAAGGTAGAAGCTAGCGCGGGCGGTGGACTGTGCGTCGCAGGCACGGTGCAGTGGCCACGCACAGTGGTGGCCAACGCGAATGGACACGCCGTGGTCATCGAGGACCTGGCCCAAGTCGTGCGGATGAACGCCCTCCACAGTGAAGGAAATGGCGCCACCGCGATTTTCGGTGGTCTCTGGACCGATGATGCGCAGACCAGGGATTTCCTTGAGCTGGCGCAATGCGCGCTCGGTGAGCTTCTTTTCGTGCGCGTGAATATTGTCCATGCCCACTTCTTCCAAGAACTTCACCGCTGCGCCAAGGCCAACCACCTGGCTGGTCATCTGCGTGCCCGCCTCAAAACGCGTCGGCGGCTCGGCAAAGGTCGTCTCTTCCATCTTGACGATCTCAATCATGGAGCCACCGGTCAGGAAGGGCGGCAGTTTCTTGAGCAGCTCATCCTTGCCATACAGCACGCCCACGCCGCTGGGGCCACACATCTTATGGCCGGAAAAGGCTGCGAAGTCCACGTCCAAGTCGTGGAAATCCACCGCCATATGTGGCACCGACTGGCAGGCGTCAAGGACAACCATGGCATCCACCGCGCGGGCGCGGCGCACCAGTTCATCCACGTCCGCCACGGCACCCGTGACATTGGATTGGTGAGTAAATGCAACTACCTTGACGGAATCATCGAGCTCGAGCGAATCGAGATCGATACGGCCGTCTTCGGTCATGGAATACCACTTCAACGTAGCGCCAGTGCGAGCACACAGCTCCTGCCATGGCACCAAGTTGGCGTGGTGCTCCAATTCAGTGATGACGACGGTATCGCCCTCGCCCACGTAGAGGTCCCCCGCGCGCTCGTCGCTCAGCGCATAGGCAACTTCGTTCAGGGCCTCAGTGGCGTTCTTCGTAAAGGCGATCTCGTCGCGGTCCGCACCCACGAATGCGGCGATAGCTTGCCGCGCCGATTCGTAGGCATCATCGGCCTCTTCTGCCAGTTGATAGGAACCGCGGTGTACAGGGGCGTTCGTGTGCAGCACAAACTCCTCTTCCGCCTTCCATACCGGCAGCGGGCGCTGGGAGGTAGCACCCGAATCCAGGTACACCAGTGGCTTATCGCCACGCACCGTGCGCTGGAGAATCGGGAACTGTTCCCTAATTGCGTTTACATCAAATCCAGACATGAATCTTCTTTGGATAGTCGCGGTTGACCGGCCGAGGGTCGGTCCTTACTTGAGGAACTGGTCGTAGCCGTCAGACTCGAGCTGGTCTGCCAATTCAGCGCCACCGGTCTTGATGACGTGGCCGTCAGCGAAGACGTGGACGAAGTCCGGCTTCACATAGTTCAGGATGCGCTTGTAGTGGGTAATCATCAAGATGCCACCATTGGTTTCCTTCTGGTAGCTATTGATGCCGTCAGACACGATGCGCAGGGCGTCAACGTCCAAGCCAGAGTCAGTCTCATCCATGACCGCGAACTTCGGCTTCAGAATATCCAGCTGCATAACCTCGTGGCGCTTCTTTTCGCCGCCGGAGAAGCCTTCGTTGACGGAACGGGAGATGAAGGACTTATCAATCTTCAAGTTCTCGCGAGCCTGGGTAAGCTCCTTGTTCCATTCGCGCAGCTTCGGTGCCTCGCCGCGAATGGAGGTGACTGCGGAACGCATGAACTGGGAGACCTTGACACCTGGTACCTCAGTTGGGTACTGCATCGCCAAGAAAAGGCCGGCGCGAGCGCGCTCGTCGACGGGCATCTCCAGCAGATTTTCGCCGTCGAGAAGCACCTCGCCCTCGGTGACCTCATACTTTGGGTGACCGGCGATGGTGTAGGACAAGGTGGACTTGCCGGAACCGTTCGGACCCATGATGGCATGGATCTCGCCGGAGTTGATGGTCAGGTTAACGCCCTTGAGGATTTCCTTCGGCTCGCCGCCTTCTTCCGTCGGCAGCACCTGGGCGTGGAGGTTCTTAATTTCCAGAGTAGACATAATGTGTGTGGTTTTCCTTCTATGAAAGCTTTAGGCGGAGATCTTTTCCAGTTCTTCGGAAATGCGGTTTTCCAATTCCTCGGACAGGGACTGCACCGGAATACGGTGGATGACCTCATTGAAGAAGCCACGAATGATGAGGCGGCGGGCTTCAGCCTCTGGAATGCCGCGAGACATCAGGTAAAACAACTCGATGTCATCGAAGCGACCAACGGTGGCCGCGTGGCCTGCACCGGTAATTTCACCGGTCTCAATCTCCAAGTTAGGGATTGCGTCCGCGCGAGCGCCCTCAGTCAGAATCAGGTTGTTGTTGGTCTCGTAGGTATCGGTGCCCTGTGCATTGGAGCGGATAAGCACATCGCCGACCCAGCAGGTACGGGCCTCATTGTCCTTGGTGCCCTGCAGTGCGCCCTTGTAAAGGACGTGGGAGCGGCAATTAGGGACAGAGTGATCCACCAACATGCGGTTTTCAAAGTACTGGCCTTCGTCAGCGAAGTAGACGCCCAGCAGCTCTGCGTCGCCGCCCTGCTCGGTGAAATTCACGCGAGGCACGATACGTACCACCTCGCCGCCAAAGATGGCGGAGTTGTGGCGCAGCACGGAATCGCGGCCGAGCTGTGCCACGTGGTTAGACAGGTGTACGGCATCGTCTTCCCAATCAACGTCGACAACGACGGTCAGGTGAGCACCATCGCCCACGATAAACTCGACGTTATCCGCGTGGGTGCCAGAGCCGACGTACTTCAAGATGACGGTAGCTTCCGCGTGGTGGCCTACCTCGATGGAGGTGGCGCCAAAGGAAGTTACGCCCTCGCCCTTGCCGGTGTAGGTAATGACCACGGGCTCTTCCACCTGAGCCTCGGCGTCAATGGTGACAACCTGGCCTTCAGGCATAGAAGTCCACGCCTGTGCCGCAACGCGGTCAGACGGGGTACCAACGCGGCCCAAGCGCTCGTCATCGCGAGCGACGGTCTCGGAGCTTACGCCTGGATGTTCGCTCACGGTGACGTCCTGTGCCACTGCCTCAGCGAACTCGCCATTGTGCAGTCCACGGAGCTTGCGTAGGGAGACAAAGCGCCACACCTCATCGCGGCCGTGCGGCACCGGGAAGTCCTCCACGTTGGTGGAGGTAAAGACATCACCCTTGGTGATCTTATCCGGGTTGAATTCGTTCGAAGCGACCATTTTCTTTAGCCGACCGATCCTTCCATTTGCAGTTCGATGAGGCGGTTGAGCTCGAGGGCGTACTCCATCGGCAGCTCCTTAGCAATCGGCTCAACGAAGCCACGCACGATCATCGCCATTGCTTCTTCTTCCGCAATACCGCGGGACATCAGGTAGAACAGCTGCTCCTCAGAAACCTGGGAAACGGTTGCCTCATGGCCCAGCGTGACGTGGTCATTGCGGATGTCGTTATACGGGTATGTATCCGAACGCGAGATATTGTCCACCAGCAACGCATCGCACTCGACGTTAGAGGTGGAATGGTGCGCGTTCTGATTAACCTGCACCAAGCCGCGGTACGCGGCGCGGCCGCCGGCACGGGCTACCGACTTAGACACGATATTGGAAGAGGTGTGCGGAGCCATGTGAGTCATCTTGGCACCCGTGTCTTGGAACTGGTTCTCACCAGCAAAGGCAACAGAGAGAACCTCACCCTTGGCGTAAGGACCGGTCATCCATACGGCCGGGTACTTCATGGTGACCTTGGAGCCGATGTTGCCGTCAACCCATTCCATGGTGCCGCCTTCTTCTACCTTGGTGCGCTTGGTCACCAAGTTGTAGACGTTGCTGGACCAGTTCTGAATGGTGGTGTAGCGGCAGCGGCCGCCCTTCTTCACGATGATCTCCACTACTGCGGAGTGCAGGGAATCAGACTTGTAGATAGGAGCGGTGCAGCCCTCGACGTAGTGCACATAAGCGTCCTCGTCGACGATGATGAGGGTGCGCTCGAACTGGCCCATATTTTCCGTGTTGATGCGGAAGTAAGCCTGCAGTGGAATATCTACGTGCACGCCCTTGGGCACGTAGATAAAGGAGCCACCGGACCACACTGCTGAGTTCAGCGCAGAAAACTTGTTGTCGCCGGCTGGAATAACGGTGCCGAAGTATTCCTTGAAGAGCTCAGGATAGTCACGCAGAGCGGTATCAGTATCCACGAAGATGACGCCCTGGCTCTCCAGGTCCTCACGGATCTGGTGGTAGACAACCTCGGACTCGTACTGGGCTGCCACGCCGGCAACGAGGCGCTGCTTCTCTGCCTCTGGAATGCCCAACTTATCGTAGGTGGCCTTGATGTCGTCCGGGAGGTCTTCCCAGGTCTGGGCCTGCTCTTCAGTGGACTTCACGTAGTACTTAATCTGGTCGAAGTCGATGCCAGACAGATCCGCACCCCAGGTGGGAACGGGCTTCTTATCAAAGATGTTGAGGGCCTTCAGGCGCTGGTTAAGCATCCATTCTGGCTCGCCCTTCTTGGCGGAAATATCGCGTACTACATCTTCGTTCAAGCCGCGGCGAGCAGAAGCACCAGCCGCGTCCGAGTCGTGCCAGCCGTACTCATATGCACCAATGGAATCAATGATTTCATCATCGGTCATCTTGTTCTCGGGTGCCGATTGTGCCTGGGTCATGACTCGCTCCTTTCAGTATTTGTATTAACGGGTGTCAAGGGGATGTTCGTGGTACAGATCCCGTGGCCGCCAGCAATGGAGGCCAAAGGCTGTACGTGTTTGCCTAATAGAGCAGAAAAGACTTCTTGTTCCGCCTCACACAGCTCTGGATGTTCGGCCGCCACGTGGGAGACCGGACAATGATGCTGGCAGATTTGCACTCCCTGACCAGCGCGGTCCACCGTGGCGGCGTACCCGTGCTCGTCCAAGACCTCGGCCAGCTTACGGGCCACATCCTCTACAGATTCGCCCTCTTCTATCAAGGGACGCACATCTGCAACGAGTCGCTCGAAGCGGACTTTGGCAAAGCGCTTAACAGCCTCAGACCCGCCGACGTCGCGGAGCGCCGTCAAGGCATCAGAGGCCAAATCATCGTAGGCGTGGCCGAATTGCGCTCGACCACGATCAGTGAGGCGGAAGTGTTTGGCTGGTCGCCCGCGACCAGACCCGCTGCCCGTTGAGCCGCGAGTAACTGGGCGGCGGCGCACAACCTCCGTCAGTTCCTCTTCCACCAAATTGTCTAAGTGCCGGCGAATTCCGGCAGCAGAAAGGCCAAGGCGTTCACCCAAGTGGGAAGCGGTAACGGGCCCGTCCTTCAGCAGCAACAGCATCACCTGCCGGCGGGTATCACCATCCGTAGTGCGGGATTCCTTAGCCGCCTTGTAGGTAGTTTCTACACGCTGAGGTGCACTCATGCCGGGACCTCCCTTCGTGCTTCGGTCACTTACAGTCGCCCTGCAACCGACTCCCGTAGTTCCGAGAGTCGCGCCGCAGTCCAACTGCGCCTCCTTTATTAGACAACACTAGTGTTCCTTAATTCATTCCAGAATGCCACCATTGGCCATTCTTCGGCGTGGCACGGGGGTGGCCAACTCCCCTCATCGCCACGACTGGCGGCGCTGCCCACGCAAAAAGAGCGCCCCTGCTGGGGTTGAGACGGAGGATTCGCGTAAGGTCTTATCCCATGACAGGCAAATTCCGCGGCTTTCTTTCCGGCGTCAAGGCCGAGCTGCCGCAGCTGGGCACCGCTGGTTCTCGGTCTGCGCGACTGCACGCCGAGGACACCGGAGCCGCAGAACCTGATTCTCGTTTTGATTTTGTCCCCGCCAATGCGGATGGTCTAAAGCGCACCACCACCGCACAATGGCGGACATTTTTTATCCTGCGCTGGGTAGGCACAGTAGGTTCTCTGCTTATCGCCTTCGGCGCGTTAGGTGCCGGCGCTCTCCCTGTAGTGGGAAACCCCTATGACAACGTGCCCTTCGGCTCCCTCATGTCTCGCATGCTGCAGACCTCTTCTGCCATAGTCATGGTGGGAGTAGGCCTGTTGGTGGCCGCCTGGGTTTTTCTTGCCCCTTTTGTAGGCACGCCGCTGCGCCAACCCCAAGAAGGCGCCCTCACACCAGCGCGCGCCCGCCGGCTCGTAACCACACACCAGCTGTGGCGCACGTGGGCCGGTTGGGTCCTCCCGCTGATTTTTACTGCCCCGCTCTTTACTCAAGACATCTACTCCTATTTGGCTAACGGTTCCATCGTGATGCAGGGCATGGATCCGTATTCGGCAGGACCGGTGCAATTGCTTGGCGCGGGTGATGAGCTCGCCCGATCCGTACCGTTTATCTGGGCCAACTCCCCTTCCCCCTATGGCCCCGTAGCGCTCGGTCTCGCTGGAGTGGTGAGCGCAGTTACCTCAAATTCCATCCTTCTAGGAGTTATCGCCCACCGCCTCCTATCCATCGCCGGCATCATGGTTGCTGGGTGGG
Source organism: Corynebacterium sp. UMB0012 (assembly GCF_030216265.1). NCBI lineage: Bacteria > Bacillati > Actinomycetota > Actinomycetes > Mycobacteriales > Corynebacteriaceae > Corynebacterium > Corynebacterium sp. UMB0012. The sequence goes on along the minus strand of NZ_JASOKQ010000006.1, from coordinate 66,825 downwards.
CAATTAGCTGTCTCGCGCGACGCTGCCGGGTATCTCCAGAATCTGCGCTGTGGCTCGGCATTCTCAACCCACTCACTATCTTGCACCTGGTGGGCGGAATCCATAATGAGTCCATCATGCTGGGCCTGCTCTTGGTAGGCATGGAGCTGGGCCTGAGGGGCGTCGACAAGCTAGAAGAGTCCACGCGCAGTGCCTACCTAGCACTAATTGCTTCTGGATTTTGTCTGTCCTGCGCCGGAATGGTCAAGGTTACCGGCTTTATCGGAATGGGCTTTGTGGGGATGGCGTATGCCCGCCACCTGATAGACAAGGACGGCGCATCACGCTGGAAAGCCTTGGCCTATGCCATTGCCCTGCAGCTAGTTATCTTAATCGCAAGCATTGCCCTTATTAGCGCCTTGACCGGCATTGGCCTGGGGTGGATCACGGGACAAGGCGGGGCGGCCTCCATCCGCTCGTGGCTTTCGACCTCCACCGCCGTAGGCGTGGGTACCGGCTTCATTGGAATGCTGCTGGGCCTAGGTGACCACACCGAAGCGATTCTCACCGTTACCCGTACCTTTGGCGTGCTGGTGGCAGTAGCTTTCATGGCCCGCATGCTCTTTGCAACGTTGCGCGGCCGCATCCACCCTGTGGGAGGACTCGGCACCGCCTCCTTAGTGCTGGTTATCTTCTTTCCCGTCGTCCATCCGTGGTACATCCTGTGGGCGGTACTGCCTTTGGCCGCATGGGCCAACCGGCTTATTTTCCGTTTCTGCGTCGTGGCTTATTCGGCAGCTATGAGCTTCTTTGTGCTGCCACGCGGCCTCGGGTTGCCGCCCAGCACCATCATCGTCATCTATGTGTCAGCTGCCTGCACGTTTGCCGTCATTGCCGCCCTGTGGTGGGTTGCAGTGCGGCGCAGCGGAATCCGTGTCCTAAACTAATCCCACGTGAATTCCATTTCAGCCGATCGCCCAGCCCTCACCATGGACAACGTGGTGAAAAAATATGGCTCCACCACCGCCGTTAATGGTCTGAGCCTTAGCGTTACCGCAGGTGAGATCTTTTGCCTCCTTGGCCCCAATGGCGCTGGAAAGTCCACGACGATTGAGATGTCAGAGGGTTTTATCCACCCCACCAGCGGCACTATCGACGTTCTGGGACTAGACCCGAGTTCCGCACCGGACAAGGTGCGCGAAAAGGTCGGCATCATGTTGCAGGGTGGTGGTTCCTACTCCGGCATTCGCGTTTTGGAAATGCTAGAACTTTCCGCTAGCTACAGCGCCCATCCCCTCTCCCCGCACTGGCTACTGGAAACGCTCGGGCTTGAAGGAGTAGCCCGCACCCCCTATCGCAGACTCTCCGGCGGGCAGCAGCAACGGCTTTCCCTTGCCCTAGCAATTATCGGTCGGCCCGAGCTAGTTTTTCTCGATGAGCCCACCGCCGGCATGGATGCGCAATCCCGTTTGGCGGTGTGGGACCTTGTTCGAGCCCTAAGGCGCGATGGCGTCACCATCGTTCTTACCACCCATCTTATGGATGAGGCGGAGTCACTAGCGGACCGAGTGGCCATCATGGATCATGGCCAGCTAGTAGCCCACGGCACCCCGGCGGAACTTACCTCGCAGTCGGACTCGGCAGGCCTTAGTTTCAGCACCGATATCGATGTTGATGTGGAGGCTTTGGCTGAGGCTGGAATTCGGGCGACCAAATCCCGGCCGCTGCATTACCGCTTGACCCAAGCCGGCACGCCCGAGACCATCGCTACGCTTACCGCCGAACTTGCCCGCCAAGGAGTCCTGCTGCGGCGCCTAGACGCGGCTCACCGCAACTTGGAGGAGGTCTTCCTTGACCTTACCGGCCGCCATTTGCGCAGCTAGCTGCACCCTCCGCCAGGACCGAATTCAACAAACTGCGTTGCGGAAAGAAGCCACCACATGAGCACTACCTTTAACACTGGAACCTTTACCCCGGCCCCCAAACGGGCCAGCGCCGGCGCCATGTTGCTCGCGCAAGGAAAGATGGAAGCAAAACTCATGCTGCGCCACGGCGAACAGCAATTGTTGAGCGTCATCATACCGCTGGCCTTGCTCATTGGCGCGGCCCACCTGGAGTCGCTCACCGGACATGGCTTGCACGAGGTATTTCCCATGGTGCTTGCAGTAGCGGCCACCTCCGCAGGCTTTACCGGTCAGGCCATTTCACTTGCCTTTGACCGGCGCTACGGGGCCCTTAAACGCACCGGCGCGTCCGGTGTGCCAGCATGGGCCATTATTGGCGGCAAGATCCTCGGCGTGCTCACCATGGTGGTATTCCAAATCCTCGTCTTGGGCATAGCTGCCTATATCCTGGGTCTCCGTATCAGCCCGGGCGGGGTGCTGCTCATGATCCTTTCGCTATTTTTTGGCGTTGCGGCTTTTACCGCCATGGGGCTGCTACTCGGCGGAACCCTCAGCTCTGAGGTGGTACTCGCACTGGCCAACCTCATCTGGTTCCTGCTCCTCGGCGTAGTCGGGTGGACCCTCTACTCCCAGGGACTGGGCGATAATGGCATCCTCAACGCAGTGCCGACTGTCGCCCTAGCAGGCGCGCTTACCGACGCCTCCAATTCCGCCTTCCCCAGCCTCGAGCTCCTATCCTTGTTGGCGTGGCTTGCGGTGACGTCGTTCGCTGCGGTCCGTTGGTTCCGCTTCGATGGCTAAATGTGACTTTTGTCCGGTTCCTTTCGAAACGAGAGGAATTTTTATGCCCAAAATCTCCCGACTAGTAGGATGCTATGCGTGAATTACTGGACGAAGATCAAGCGCTTCTTTAAGGAAGCCGCCCCTACACTGCAACAGCAGCGCCTCATCGCGCTCATCCTTCTCTTGTGCCAGGGTGGCATCACCGTGTCTGGTTCCATTGTCCGCGTGACCGGCTCGGGATTGGGCTGTCCCACCTGGCCGGAATGCCAACCAGGCTCCCTTGTCCCTATGGAAGGCGCTGCGCCTGCTCTCCACCAGGCCATCGAGTTTGGTAACCGCCTGCTTACTTTCGTCGTAACCGCAGCGGCTGTCGCCGCCGTCATTGCCATGCGCATGGCGCGTCGCCGCGCAGAGCTCAAGGTATACGCCTGGCTCAACGTCGCCGGCATCGTCCTGCAGGCGATCATCGGCGGCATTTCTGTCCACCTAGACCTACGCTGGTGGTCGGTGGCACTGCACTTCCTGCCTTCCATGCTCTTGGTATGGCTAGCGGCAATGCTCTATTCCCGCATTTTGGAACCCGATGACGGAACGCCACGCGCTCGCTTCCCTCAGGCGATTCGCCTCCTTGCAGCGGTCGCAACCGTTGCCCTGAGCATTGTGCTCATCACCGGCACGATGGTTACCGGTTCGGGCGTTCACTCTGGCGATTCCGGGGTGGGAATGGAAGGCCGCCTGCAGGTAGATACCGAAGCCATGGCTGTCACCCACGCCATGTGCATGTACGTCTACCTGACGCTAACGGTTATTACCGTCTTCCTGCTTTATAAGAACCGCGCACCTCAAGACGCTAAGAAGGCTGGCTGGGTCCTCGTTGTATGCATCCTCATTCAGTGGGCAGTAGGCGTTTACCAGTTCTACATGAGCATTCCGCGCTGGACTGTCCCCTTCCATATTGGCCTCTCCTCCTTCGTCACCGCGTTTACCGCCCTCCTGTGGGCGCACGGTGTACGCCGCGCCGACGGCACCGCGGATCTCATCACCGGCTCTCCCAGCGGCGATGAGAAGTACGCGGCGCGCCAAGCATCACTCGAACAAAAGCGAGCGACCGCTTAACCCGTAATACTCCCAGCCGGCCGAAGTACTGCACTCGGCCGGCTTTTTGCGCTAGCCTGACCATATGCACGCAATTCAGGTCACAGAAACCGGCGGACCAGAAGTACTTCGCTATACCGAAGTTCCCGCCCCCACCCCTAATGACGATGAGGTATTGGTGGACGTCATCATGGCTGGCGTCAACTACATCGATACCTATTATCGTGAGGGTATCTATAACGCGGCCACCCCGTTCATTCCCGGATTCGAAGGCACCGGACGCGTTGTCCACGACCCCAAGGGGGAAATTGCCGAGGGCACAATGGTGGCTTGGAACCAGGCTTTTGGCTCCTACGCTGAGCAGGTCTGCGTCCCACGCGAGGCACTAGTAGCGGTCCCGGATGATTTCCAGCCAGAAGTCGCTGCCTCTATGCTGCTGCAAGGCATTACCGCACACTATTTGGCGCATGGCGTTTATCAACTGGCTGAAGGCGCTTCCTGCCTGATTACCGCCGGCGCCGGCGGTGTAGGCCAGATCCTCACTCAAATGGCATCATCACTCGGCGCTACCGTCTATACGGTGGTCTCCACGGACGAAAAGGAAGAACTCTCCTACGCAGCCGGTGCGGATAAGGTATTCCGTTATGGCGATGGACTCGCCGAGCAGGTCCGTCGCTACAACGGTGATAAGGGAGTTGACGTGGTTTACGACGGCGTCGGCAAGGCGACCTTCCAGGAGTCGCTCGAAGCGGTGCGCCCCCGTGGCACCGTTGCGCTCTTCGGCGCCGCCTCTGGCCCAGTTGAGCCTATCGACCCGCAGCTGCTGAACAAGCATGGGTCTATCTTCCTCACCCGGCCTTCCATCGGCGCATGGACAGCCCAAGAAGGCGAGTTCCAAATGCGTGCCCAGGCGGTCGTGCAAGCTGTTATCGACGGCGATCTGAGCTTCAACGTCACGGCGTCTTATCCACTGGAAGATGCCGCTGCGGCCCACCGCGATCTCCAAGAGCGCAAGACTACCGGTTCCATCGTGCTGCGCGTCCAAGCTGGCGATAAAGCCTAACCCCACCCACAAACACCAAAAGCGCGGGAAAGCATTTGCCTTGCCTTCCCGCGCGTTCTGGTTCCTATCCTAGGTATTTGGGCGCAGTTAGAATAACGTGGCCGACCAGCCGAGCATCCGGCCTAGTGGCTCCCAGCCCAATACTGCATCGATGGACAACCCGATAAAGAGCACCGAGAGGTAGTTATTGGAGTAAATAAACAGGCGCATCGGCTTAACCTTGGCGCCGTTCTTGACTCCCTTATGCAGGCGGATAGCCATCCACAGGAATACCGCGCCGGAGGCAAGTGCTGCGACCAAGTAGATCCACGATGCAGCGGGGACGATTAGTAGGGTTACGATAACCGTGCCCACGGTATACCACACGATCTGTCGAGTGACTTCCTTCTCATCGGCCACTACGGGCAGCATCGGCACGCCGGCCTTGCGGTAGTCTTCCTTGTACTTCATGGCCAGCGCCCACGTGTGTGGCGGAGTCCAGAAGAAGATGATGAGGAAGAGCACGATTGCCTGCCACCAACGGTCGGGCTCTCCAGCAGGAGCGTTATCCCGGATAACCGCCCAGCCGACCATCGCCGGCATGCAGCCGGCCAAGCCGCCCCAGACAATGTTTTGGGCATTGCGCATCTTCAAAAACTTGGTGTAGACGAAGACGTAGAAGAAGTTCGTCAAAACCACGAAGAAGGCCGCCAGCCATGAATGAGCAAGGACTCCCAACCACAGCACGGAGATGATGAGCATTACCCACGCGAAAATTGCTGCGTTCCGCTTAGAAATCGTGGCCCTTACCAGCGGGCGGGCCCTCGTGCGCTGCATTTTTTGATCCAGCTCGTAATCCACGACGTTATTAAACGTGTGGGCGGCAGCAGCACCCATCCAACCGCCGAAAATGGTCGACACGATAAGCCAGATATTGTCTGAAACGGCCTCCACGCCGCGCTGTGCTTGGAGCATCGCCGGGATTGCGGCCACGAGGAGGAGTTCAATGATCCTCGGTTTCGTTAGCGCAAAATAGGCCTTGATGGTCTCCAAGGGATTCCTCCACTATCTGAACGTTGGTGAACTGTGCCCCGCACACTCCCTGCGCGTGGTCACCCCTAGCGGTCGCACAGGCCCGTGAAAAAGTTCCAGTTCTCTCACTCACAATTTTCGGCGCAAGGGCGAAAGACTACAAGCCTACGGCCGCTAGATTCAGTGCGCGCTCTAGCGCCCACGCGCACTCCACTTAGCCATGCCAGCATACCGTTTATGCCGAGCTTTCTATAATTGCGCACCGCCGGTTAAAAAATTACTAGACTGAATAAAGTTAAGTACTTTTTGCCTAGACGTAAGCGAGGCTTTCCAGTGTCGAAAGATAAGTTGTCCCCAGAACTCCAAACTATGGTCGAGCGCCGTTATCCGGAGGATTGGTCGGAGTTTGACACCCGCGCCGTCGACACCGTGCGAGTTCTAGCCGCAGATGCTGTACAAAAGTGCGGTTCCGGCCACCCTGGCACCGCTATGTCCCTCGCGCCCCTCGCCTACACCTTGTACCAGCGTGTCATTAGCCATGATCCCGCGGATGTGCACTGGGCCGGCCGCGACCGCTTCGTTCTGTCAGTTGGCCACTCTTCCCTCACCCAATACATCCAGCTTTACCTGGGCGGCTTTGGCTTGGAAATGGACGATCTCAAGCAGCTGCGCACGTGGGGATCGCGCACGCCTGGCCACCCTGAGGTGCACCACACCGATGGCGTGGAAATCACCACCGGACCGCTTGGCCAAGGCCTTGCTTCCTCCGTGGGCATGGCAATGGCGGCACGGAAGGAGCGCGGCCTTTTCGATCCAGAGGCACCGGCCGGCGAGTCTCCCTTCGACCACTACGTCTACACCATTGCTTCCGATGGTGACCTGCAGGAGGGCGTTACCGCCGAGGCCTCTTCCCTGGCGGGTACGCAAAAGCTCGGCAACTTGATTGTCTTCTGGGACGATAACCGCATCTCTATTGAGGACGATACGAATATTGCTTTCAACGAAGACGTGGTAGCCCGCTACGAGGCCTACGGCTGGCACGTCCAAACTGTCGAATCCGGCGAAGACGTCGTAGCCATTGAGGAGGCTGTCAAGGCCGCTCAGGCAGAGACCGAGCGCCCTTCCTTCATCCGCGTGAAGACCGTCATCGGCTACCCGGCCCCGAATAAGATGAATACCGGCGGCGTTCATGGCGCTGCTCTGGGCGATGACGAGGTAGCTGCCACCAAGGAGGTCTTGGGCTTCGATCCCGAGCGCAGCTTCCACATCGACGACGAGGTCATCGAACACACCCGCAAGCTGCGCGAGCGCGGCGCCGAGAAGCACGCCGCGTGGCAGAAGAAGTTCGACGAATGGGCTGCAGCCAATCCGGAGAACAAGGCACTCTTTGACCGCATGCAGGCGCGCGAATTGCCGCAAGGTTTCGACGCTGAATTGCCGGTGTGGGAACCGGGTGAATCTTTGGCCACCCGCAAGGCTTCTGAAGCCACCATCCAAGCATTGGCCGCTTCCCTTCCTGAGATGTGGGGTGGCTCTGCTGACCTTGCCGGCTCCAATAACACCGTGATTAAGGGCGCTGACTCCTTCGGCCCCGCAGCCATTACCACCGATATGTGGTCGGCTCAGCCATATGGCCGCAACCTCCACTTCGGCATTCGCGAGCACGCGATGTCTGCGATTATGAACGGTATTGCTCTGCATGGCAATACCCGCGTTTACGGCGGCACCTTCCTTATTTTCTCCGAGTACCAGTACCCCGCTGTGCGCCTGGGCTCGTTGATGTCTACCGATACCTACTATGTCTGGACCCACGACTCCATTGGCTTGGGCGAGGATGGCCCAACCCACCAGCCGGTAGAGACCCTTTCTGCCCTTCGTGCTATCCCGAACCTGTCCGTTATTCGCCCGGCCGATGCCAACGAAACCGCTCAGGCCTGGGCGGCAGCTCTCGAGTACAAGGCTGCGCCTAAGGGCCTGGCACTGAGCCGCCAGGGACTGCCGGTATTGGAAGGCACCAAGGAAAAGGCTCATGATGGCGTGCGCCGTGGCGCTTATGTTCTGGTGGAAGAGTCCAAGGAAACACCAGACGTGATCCTCCTCGCTACCGGCTCTGAGGTGCAGCTTGCTGTCGCCGCCGCTAAGGAACTGGAGGCCGCCGGAACAGCCACCCGCGTTGTCTCCGCACCGTGCCTTGAGTGGTTTGATGAGCAGGATGACGCATACCGCGAGTCCGTGCTGCCTAGCGAAGTGCAGGCCCGCGTTTCCATCGAAGCCGGCATCGCTATGCCGTGGCACAAGTACACCGGTTCTTTCGGCCGGACCATTTCCATCGAGCACTACGGCGCCTCTGCTCCTGCGGGCGAACTCTTTGAGAAATTTGGCTTCACCACTGCAGCGGTTGTTGAAGCGGCGCAGGAATCGCTCGCTGCCGTAAAGAAGTAGACCTCCAGGACTGGATAAGGAGTAATCATGAACCACATTTCCGAACTTGCCCAGCTGGGAACCTCAACCTGGCTCGATGACCTTTCTCGCGAGCGCCTAGTCTCGGGCAATCTCAAGGAGATAATTTCTGCTAAGTCCATCGTGGGAGTTACCACCAACCCGGCGATTTTCGCCGCGGCGATGACCAACGGCACCGCCTACGACGCCGAGCTTTCCACGTTGAAGGAGGCCAAGGCCACCGCCGATGAAGCGGTGTACGCATTGGCCATCGAGGACGTCAAGAATGCCTGCGACCTCTTTGCGGATATCTACTCCTCTACTAACGGTGCGGATGGCCGCGTGTCCATCGAGGTCGACCCACGCATTTCTGATGATGCTACCGCCACCCTTGAGCAGGCGCGTGAGCTGTGGTCCAAGGTTGATCGTCCCAACGTGATGATTAAGATTCCGGCCACGACCGGCTCCCTTCCGGCCATCGAAGATGCCCTGGCGGAGGGAATCAGCGTCAACGTCACCCTTATTTTCTCCGTGGATCGCTACCGCGATGTCATTGAGGCTTTCCGGACCGGACTCAAGCGTGCCGCCGAAGCAGGCAAGGACGTCTCCACCATTCACTCCGTGGCTTCCTTCTTTGTTTCCCGTTTGGATACCGAAGTGGATAAGCGCTTGGAGGCTATTGGTAGCGAGATTGCTCTGGCACTGCGAGGCAAGGCGGGCGTCGCCAATGCGCAGCGCGCCTATGCACTCTTCCAGGACGCCTTGCTTAACGACGCCGATTTGCCCGAGGGAGCCCACCTCCAGCGTCCGCTGTGGGCTTCTACTGGCGTAAAGAATCCGGAGTACCCAGCCACCTTGTACGTATCGGAGCTGGCTGGACCGCATACGGTCAACACCATGCCAGAAAAGACCATCGATGCGGTTCTTTCCGAGGGCAACCTTCACGGCGACGCCCTGTCTGATAGCCGCGAGGCTGCAGAGGACGTCTTTGCCCAGCTAGAAGAGGTCGGCATTGATTTCGATGATGTCTTTGCAGTGCTGGAGCGCGAGGGCGTAGATAAGTTTGTCGCTGCGTGGGAGGAACTGCTTGCTTCCATTCAAGAGCGACTCGCGTAAACTAGCCGTGTGACTTGTGCCCCGCCGAGAATTCGGCGGGGCATTCTGCCGCTAAAATATTAGCGAGCTTAAAGCCCATAAACTCAGGAAGGATTCTTCGTGACCGACTCAGCCGCTTGGGTCAACCCCTTGCGCAATGCCAGCGACAAGCGATTGCCGCGAATCGCAGGACCCGCGGGCATGGTCATCTTCGGCGTTACCGGTGACCTAGCATATAAAAAGCTACTGCCCGCCATCTACGACCTAGCGAGCCGTGGTCTCCTCCCCGCTGGCTTTACCCTTGTGGGTTATGGTCGCCGTGACTGGGACAAGGTCGCATTCTGTGACTACGTTCGCTCAGCCGTCATCGCTGGCTCACGTACCGAGTTCAATGAAGATGTCTGGCAGCATTTATCCCAGGGAATCGAATTTGTGCAAGGTTCCTTCGATGATGCTGGATTCGATCGCCTTTCGGCGCGTTTGGGCGAGCTTGATCGCGAGCGCGGCACCGGAAGCAACTGGGCATACTACCTTTCGGTTCCCCCGGAGTTCTTCTCCAATATCTGCCACCAGCTGGAGCGGGTGGGCATGGCCAACTCCGTCGAGGACTCGTGGCGCCGGGTAATCATTGAGAAGCCTTTTGGCCACGATCAAGAGTCTGCCCGCAAGCTCAATGAGATTGTCAACGCCGTCTTCCCCGAGTCCGCGGTCTTCCGCATTGACCATTATTTGGGCAAGGAGACGGTGCAAAACATCATGGCTTTGCGCTTTGCCAATCAAATTTTTGAGCCCATGTGGAACGCCCACTACATCGATCACGTCCAAATCACCATGGCCGAAGATATTGGCCTGGGCGGCCGCGCTGGCTACTATGACGGCATCGGTGCGGCTCGCGACGTCATCCAGAACCACCTACTCCAGCTCTTGGCTCTAGTTGCGATGGAAGAACCCTCCTCCTTCGAGCCTGAGGCCCTGCAGGCAGAAAAGGTCAAGGTGCTGCGCGCTACTCACGCTGTGCACCCGCTCAATAAGACCACTGCTCGCGGTCAGTACTCCGCCGGCTGGCAAGGCTCCGAGTTTGTCAAGGGCCTGCGTGAAGAGGAAGGCTTCGATCCAGAGTCCACGACGGAGACCTATGCAGCCTGTACCTTGGAAGTAAACTCCCGCCGCTGGGGAGGAGTGCCTTTCTACCTGCGCACGGGCAAGCGCTTGGGCCGGCGCGTGACCGAGATTGCGCTGGTATTCAAGGCAGCGCCAAATCAACCATTCGTTGACGGCCAGACCGATGCGCTGGGCCGAAACGCAGTGGTGATCCGCGTACAGCCGGATGAAGGTGTCACCATGCGCTTTGGCTCCAAGGTGCCCGGTTCCACCATGGAGGTCCGAGACGTCAATATGGACTTTGCTTATGCTGAGGCCTTTACCGAGGAATCTCCGGAAGCATACGAGCGCTTGATTTTGGATGCCCTCCTCGATGAGTCCTCGCTCTTCCCCACCAACGAAGAGGTGGAACTTTCCTGGTCGATTTTGGATCCCATCATCGATTACTGGGCCGAAGCTGGTCAGCCGGAGGAATACCGCGCTGGCACATGGGGCCCGGAATCCGCCGATAGAATGTTGCGCCGCCGGGACCACTCCTGGCGCCGCCCATAGGAGGGACGCAGACAATGATTATTCCATTGCCCAACACCACTACGCGTGAAATCTCCAAGAAGCTAGTAGAGGCCCAAGAGCATTACACCCTTACTACCGGCCGAGTACTTACCCTAATCGTGGCTGCCCGCGAGGACGATGATCTGGAAAACATCCTGGCCTCCGTGCGCGATGCCTCCCACGAGCACCCGTCGCGCGTTCTGGTCGTCGTGACGGGCGACCCGCAGGCAGATACCCACCTGGACGCGCAGCTTCGCGTGGGTGGTGAAGCGGGTGCTTCTGAGATGGTCATCATGAAGTTGCACGGCGCCTTGGCAAACCAGGACGAGGCAGTCGTTACTCCACTGCTGCTTCCCGATACCCCCTTGGTCGCCTGGTGGCCTACCTTGTGCCCGCCCGATCCAGCTGCCAGCTCTGTGGGCAAACTGGCTCAACGCCGCATCACCAACGTTGCCCATGACGGACGCGTCACTGGCGAAGATCTGCGCACCTTATCCGCCGGTTACACGCCGGGCGATTCCGATATGTCCTGGGCCGCCATCACTTTGTGGCGCGGCGTCGTGGCCTCCGCATTGGACCGCCATCCTCACGAGCCCGTGCAGTCCGTCGAGGTGGCGGGCCCTGCGGGCCACCCAGCGCCAGACTTCGCGGCCGGATGGCTCCTCGATCGTTTGGCAGTCCCCGTCCACCGCACTGTGACCGATTCTCAGGAGCTGCACTTCCCAGTGACCCACTTGCGGTTTAATCGGGAAACGAGCCACGTCGACGTTGATGTCGTCGACGAGCGCACGGTGCGGGTGTGCGTTCCAGGTTCCCCGGATTCCTTGGTGAGCCTTAGCAAACGCTCCCAAGCTGAGGTTCTCTCTGAAGAATTGCGCCATCTGGATGCCGATAAGACTTATGCGCAAGCGCTCCGTGCGCTCGCCCAAGTAGACTACAGTAAGCAGTAAAACGGCTTAACTCTGATTCTTTGCAAAGGATAGCGATACCTCATGGTAACTCTTCACCGCGTAAGCGATGTGGATGACCTTATCTCCCAGGCCGCGCTGAAATTCGTGGATACCGTAGCGCGCATCCAAGCCGCCGGTGGCGGGCTCCACCACGATGGGGTCGCGCGAGTTGTCCTAACCGGCGGTGGCGCTGGAATTGGCGTTCTTCACGAGCTAGCTCGTTTGGATTTCGCGGCACAGCAACAAGGCGAGAATTTTCCCGCCCAACGCATCGATTGGTCGCGCGTTCACGTCTTCTTCGGCGATGAGCGTAATGTACCCGTCTCTGATGCAGATTCTAATGAGGGTCAAGCGCGCAGTGCCCTGCTCAACCACGTAGATATTCCAAACCAGAATATCCACGGTTTTGATCTGGGCGCGGTGTCTATGGAAGCCGCGGCGAGTGCGTATGAGCCAGAGCTGAAGGAATTTGCCCCGAACGGCTTCGATCTCCATCTGCTGGGCATGGGCGAAGAGGGCCATATCAATTCCTTGTTCCCCCATTCTGAGGCGGTTCGGGAGCAAGAAGAGCTAGCTGTTCCCGTTCATGACTCTCCCAAGCCGCCGAGCGAGCGCATCACCCTTACTCTTCCCGCAGTCAACAAGTCTGATCGGATCTGGCTTCTTGTAGCAGGCGAGGCCAAGGCGGAAGCTGCCAAGCACGTCGTTGAAGGCGCTGAGCCTGAAGAATGGCCAGCTGCAGGCGTGCACGGTAAGGAAGAAACCATCCTCTTCCTTGCCGATGACGCCGCATCCGAGCTCTAGGCACGTCAGCCTAGAGCATAGCCGAGCTGAACTTTTGGGCTCGGAGCCACGCAAAAAGCGCCGGTACCGCTTCCCCACCTACAGTTCCTACAGGAAACCAGGAGGTTGGAAGCCGGTACCGGCGCTTTCGCTATTCCAGCTGGTGGCTTAAGCGAATGCTTGGATGAGGTTGAGGCCTACGATGCACGCAAGCCAGATAATTACCATGACCACGGTGTAACGGTCCAGGTTCTTTTCCACGACGGTCGAGCCGGACAGGTTCGACTGCACGCCACCGCCAAAGAGGCTGGACAGGCCACCACCTTTGCCCTTGTGCAGCAGCACGAAGATGGACATCAAAATAGCTGCGATGACCAAGATGATTTCCAGTGCCAAGACCATGAGGATAATCCTTATTTCTAACGTGCGCCCTGCGGTTGACTCTCGCCACCCGCTAGCGCGGAATCGTACTTTTAGGCTTCGCGTACAGCGAAGCAATCACACCGGCCCACTGTACACGATGGCGCGGGCTGGAACCATTCCAACCCGCGCCTTAGCGCGAACCTGTGACGGGTGATAACTGCTGTTAGCTCAGGGCATTAGCTGCGTTGGCAGCCAACTTGGCAAACTCCTCGCCGACCAAGGAAGCGCCACCGATAAGGCCGCCGTCGACGTCAGGCTTGCTGACGATCTCTGCAACGGAATCAACCTTGACGGAACCACCGTAGAGAATGCGGATACCTGCAGCAACCTCCTCGCCTGCGAGCTCCGTTACGAGCTCACGGATGGCGGCGCAGACTTCTTGGGCATCGTCTGCGGAGGCAACCTTGCCGGTGCCAATCGCCCAAACTGGCTCGTAGGCGATGACAGTCTTGGCAAGCTGGTCTGCGCTCAGGCCGGCCAAAGAATTGCGGGTCTGGTTAACCACGTAGTCCACATGGGTACCGGCCTCGCGTACAGCCAACGGCTCGCCTACGCACACGATGGGGCTGATGCCATTGTCCAATGCTGCAGCTGCCTTCTCTGCAACGAGCTTATCGGTCTCGCCGTGGTACTGACGGCGCTCCGAGTGGCCCACAACCACCCAGCTGCAGCCGAGCTTGGCCAACATCTTGCCAGATACTTCACCAGTGAATGCGCCGGACTCGTGCTTAGAAATGTCCTGCGCACCGTAGGTGACCTGCAGCTTGTCGCCCTCTACCAGCGTTTGGATAGTGCGGATATCAGTAAACGGGACCATGTAGGCCACGTCAACCTTCTCGTAGTAGTCCTTTGGCAGGGAAAAGGCGAACTTCTGAACGGAGCCGATGGCCTCGACGTGGTCGAGGTTCATCTTCCAGTTACCTGCGATAAGTGGGGTGCGTGCCATGAATTTTTCCTCTCTTTCTGGCAAATTAAGAAGGCAGTTTTAGGCTTCCAGGACAGATACGCCCGGAAGCTCCTTGCCCTCGAGGTACTCGAGGGAGGCACCGCCGCCGGTCGAGATATGGCTGAAGCCATCCTCATCCAAGCCAAGCATGCGCACGGAGGCAGCGGAGTCGCCGCCACCAACGACGGAGAAGGAACCGTTCTTTGCGGTGGCGTCGATAATAGCCTGCGCTACACCAGCAGTGCCCTTGGAGAAAGCTTCCATTTCGAATACGCCCATCGGGCCGTTCCAGAAGACGGTCTTGGAGGAAGCAAGCACCTCTGCAAACTTTTCCACAGACTTTGGTCCAATATCCAGGGACATCCAGCCTTCAGGGATGCTATCGAGCTCGACCACCTGGGTCTCTGCATCCGCTGCGAACTTGCTTGCAGCAGCGAGGTCAACCGGAAGCACCAGCTTGTCGCCAAAGCGCTCGAGCAGGTCCTTGCAGTTTTCGATCTGATCTTCTTGCAGCAGGGACTCTTGGACGTTATAGCCCTTGGCGGCCAGCAGGGTGTAGCACATGCCGCCACCAATGATGACCTTGTCTGCCTTGCCGGCCAGTGCTTCAATCACGCCGAGCTTATCCGAAACCTTGGCGCCGCCGAGGACAACCACGTACGGGTGCTCCGGCTCCTTGGCTACGGTGGACAGAACCGACAGTTCCTTTTCTACGAGCTTGCCCGCGTAAGCCGGCAGGCGCTTAGCGACGTCATACACAGATGCCTGCGCACGGTGGACAACGCCAAATCCATCAGAAACAAAAGCGCCGTTATCGGCTGCCAGAGCAACGAGCTCTTCAGCGAACTGGTCGCGCTCAGCCTCGTCCTTGGAGGTCTCACGGGGGTCGAAGCGGACGTTTTCGATCAACATCACATCGCCATCGTTGAGGCCGTTGGCACGCTCATGAGCGTCTTCTCCGGTGACGTCGCCGGCTAGGGCAACGTACTGGTCAAGCGCTTCAGACAGCGCTTCAGCTACTGGAGCCAAAGAGAACTTAGGGTTTACCTCACCCTTTGGACGACCCAGGTGTGCGGAAAGAATGACCTTTGCACCACCCTCTACCAGTGCTTTGATGGTCGGAAGAGAAGCGTTGATGCGTCCGGGATCGGTAATGTTTCCCTCTTCATCAAGTGGAACATTGAAGTCAGAGCGGACGAGGACGTGGCGGGATTCGACGCCCTCCTTGAGAAGATCGTCAAGAGTCTGGAAAGCCATTATTTACTCCTTAAACAATTCGGACGGGTTAAAAGGCTATAGATAAAAGAATACCGGCCGCGACGCAGCGCCGTTTAGGCTTGCATCGCGGCCGGATCCTCATTGCTAGAGCTCTAGTTTAGAGCTTGTCTGCCACCAGGTTGGTCAGGCGAACGAGCTGGGAGGTGTAGCCCCACTCGTTGTCGTACCAGCCCAGAACCTTGACCAGGTTGCCGTTGGAAACCTTGGTCATGCCGGAGTCGAAGATGCAGCCGTGCGGGGAGGTAACAATGTCGGTGGAAACCAGCGGATCTTCGGTGTATGCGAGGGTGTCCTTGAGCTCGCCCTCAGCAGCTTCCTTCAAGGCAGCGTTGATTTCCTCGGCAGTGACGTCGCGGGAAGCGGTGAAGGTCAGGTCGGTAGCGGAGCCGGTGATAACCGGAACGCGCATTGCGTAACCATCCAGCTTGCCGTCCAGCTCAGGCAGAACCAGGGATACGGCCTTAGCAGCGCCAGTGGAGGTAGGCACCATGTTTACTGCAGCGGCACGGGCGCGGCGCGGGTCCTTGTGCGGAGCGTCCTGGATGCGCTGGTCGCCGGTGTAAGCGTGAACGGTGGTCATCAGGCCCTTTTCAATGCCGAACTTGTCATTGAGAACCTTTGCCATCGGTGCCAGGCAGTTGGTGGTGCAGGATGCTGCAGAGATGACGTTGTGGTTTGCCGGATCATAGGTGTCAGAGTTGACGCCGTAGACGAAGGTTGCGTCTACTTCCTTGCCCGGGGCGGAGATGATGACTTTCTTGGCGCCAGCCTCGAGGTGAGCCTTGGCGTCGTTGCCGTTGGTAAAGCGGCCGGTGGACTCGATGACGAGGTCTACGTTGTACTCGCCCCACTTGAGCTGCTTCGGGTCCTTTTCTGCGGTTACCACGATGCGGTGACCATTAACGGTAATGGACTCATCGTCGTGAGTAATTTCGCCATCGAAGCGGCCCAGCACGGAGTCGTACTTCAGCAGGTTAGCCAGCGTGCCGTTGTCGGTCAGGTCGTTTACTGCAACAACTTCGAGGTTGTTGTCACCCTGAGCGACTGCACGGAAAAAGTTACGGCCAATGCGGCCAAAGCCATTGATACCTACGCGGATAGTCACTGTATTTCTCCTCAAAGAGTCGAGTAAATGTGTGTACGGGTATGTGCGCGGGTCCTTCGATGAAGCCTGTGTTTGAGAAGCGCCCGAGCGTTTTCCCTTACATGGCCGATACTACCGAGCGTTTTTTGTCAGCGCAGGCTCCCAGCGACCTTAAGAACTAGTGGGTGACAGACTTTCCAAAAGCGCGTACACTCTTTCCGATCCTTTTTATTTCCCACATACAAAACCGCTGGATAGGCCCGAACACGTGGGTTTATGTTGGGTTTACTCTGTTACCATGAGATATATCACTACTACACTTTAGGGGTTGCGCCCGCTTCTGTCCGATCGGACATTGAGAAATGCTGCCGTTGACTCCTATCAAGACGACCGTATTCTTTCCGTGACGCCCACCGCACGATATGCTTTCTTTACTCACTGGCTCACAAAGCGTTTAAGGCAACCCTTCCTGCTCTAGCGCCACCGTTAGTCACCGTGAGAATGCTTCAGGTGCCCGTAATTTCCTACGGGCAAGACCACCGTAGAAACCAAGGACTTCTCTTGTTCGAAATAAATACCTCTGCTGTGGGTGACAGCCTCGGGCTTACCGCCCTGGTGGCGATTCTCCCGCTCATTGCATTCTTTATCATGCTGCTTGGGGTTAAAGCACGCGCGCATACTTCTGGCGCCGTTGCCCTGGCAGTATCCCTCATTATTGCCATCGCCGGCTTCTCCATGCCGGTAGATATGGCTTTGTCCTCCGCCGTACGTGGCGGCCTATTCGGGCTCCTACCCATTGTCTGGGTCATCATTACCGCAATCTGGTTCTATGAAATCACCGTAGCCTCCGGGCGCTTCGAGGACCTGCGCAAGACCTTTGACCTTTTGGGTGACGGCGATATTCGCATCCAGGCTATCCTCATCGCCTTCTGTTTTGGCGGTTTGTTGGAGGCCCTCGCCGGTTTTGGTGCCCCCGTAGCCATTACCGCGACCATGATCATGGCCCTCGGTGTGAAGCCACTGCGCGCGGCTACAGTAGTTCTGATTGCTAATACCGCTCCGGTTGCTTTTGGCGCGGTTGGCATCCCGGTAACCACTGCGGGCGAGGTTGCCGGTCGCAGTGCCGAGCAAACCCACGACATTGCAGCACTTATCTCCTTGCAGGTGCTGCTCATCGCCGCCATCGTGCCATTCCTCATCGCCTTCATCTTGGATGGCTTCCGCGGTGTCAAGGAAACTGCCCCGGCCGCTGCCGTGATTGGCATTTCCTTCGCGTTGGCTCAGTGGTTGGCCGCGACTTTCTTTGCGTACCAGCTCACCAACGTCATCGCCTGCATCGTCTCTTTGGGCTGTGCTTTCGCCTTCCTCCGGGTATGGAAGCCGAAGGGCGTCAAGGAGTTGCGCGAGCGTCTCGAGCTTCCTGCCGCCGAGTCCACCACCGATCTCAACGGACGCCGTATCTGGATGGCGCTGCTTCCCTACGCCGTAGTGACCGTGGTCTTTGCCGTGGCCACCGCCGCCCCCGCTATCTTCGGATTCCTCAAGCTGCACTTTGCCTGGCCTTTGCTTGATGACGCGATTGTCGACGCCGACGGCAATCTCATGGATACCAGCTTCAGCTTCAATGTCTTTGGCAATCCAGGTACGCTCCTGCTGCTCTCGGGCATTATCGTTGCGGTTGTCTACCACTACTTCAATGAAAATGGCCGCTACAGCCTAAGCTTTGGGCAACCGGTGAGCGCCTTTGGGGACGTCGTCAGCCGCATGAAGTTCTCGGCCCTTACCATCATCTTGGTGCTGGCCTTGGCCTACACGATGAACTACTCCGGCCAGACTATTGCTATTGGTGAGTTCGTCTCTTCTGCCGGCAGCATCTTTGCGCTCTTCGCCCCAGTCCTGGGCTGGATTGGTACCGCGGTTACTGGCTCCGATACGTCTGCTAATGCCCTCTTTGCCAACCTGCAGGTTGCAGCGGCAGAGCGAATCAGCGTGAATCCTGACCTTATGCTCGCGGCCAATACCGCAGGCGGCGTTGTGGGCAAGATGATCTCCCCGCAGTCCCTTGCAATTGCGGCTACCGCCGTCAATATGGAGGGCAAGGAATCAGTCATCCTGAAGAACGTAGTGGGCTACTCCGTGGCTTTCCTAGCCATTGTATGCGTCATCGTGTTCTTGATGACCAACGTCCTAGGATTCCTCGTGCCCTAGTTCTTTAACGCTTCTGGCTAGCCGGTTGCGCACCTGCTAGCCGGGAAGGCACTAAAAATCTCCCCGCAGCTGCGTCTACCGCTTTGGTATCCGCACTGCGGGGAGTTCTTTTAATGTAAGCGAATCCGAGGGTCAGGATTCGTTGAAGAGGTCATCTGTAATCGCTTGGTTGGTATCGGGGATATCCAGCTCCTCGGCTCGCTTATCGGCCATCGACAGCAAGCGGCGAATACGCCCAGCTACTGCGTCCTTAGTCATAGGAGGCTCGGCCAAGCGACCCAGCTCTTCGAGCGAAGCCTCGCGGTGCTGAACTCGCAAGCGGCCCGCGTCTGCCAAGTGCTCAGGAACATCGTCACCTAAGATCTCCATGGCGCGGTCAACGCGCGCTGCCGCGGTAACCGCAGCGCGAGCAGAGCGCCGAAGGTTGGCGTCATCAAAATTGTCCAAGCGCCGAGACGTATCGTGCGCCTCCCGCTTAACTCGCTTCTTTTCCCAGCTCAATCGAGTCTCCTGAGCACCCATACGCGTAAGAAGCGCCCCGATAGCATCACCATCGCGTACAACGACGCGATCTTCACCGCGAGTTTCCTTGGTCTTCGCAGAGATACCAAGGCGGCGGGCGCAGCCCACCAGTGCCAACGCAGCCTCTTGGCACGGGCAGGTAACTTCCAGCGCGGAAGAGCGGCCTGGCTCCGTGAGACTGCCATGGGCAAGGAAGGCTCCGCGCCATGCTGCTTCGCTATCGGCGACGGTGCCGGAGATGACCTGCGGCGGCAGACCCACTACTGCATGGCCGGAGCGGGTGATAAGACCCAGCCGACGGGTCAACTCTTTCGCGCCGGTGGAAATGCGAACCGTTACGCGAGTCTTCTTGGTGGTTCCTGCCGGGCCGGCAACATGGCTATCGGCAGTGATCCCATAAAGGTCATCAAGAGCGTTCATGAAGCGCCGCGCAATGGCGTGGCTTTCTAGCTCCAGCTCATAGGACATGCTGTCACCGGAAATATCTAGTTCGCCGGCGAATCGCAACATCGCCGCCAGTTCGGCAGCGCGAGCGGACTGGCGTGGCACGACGACAGCCGTCAATTCTTCTTTGACCTGGTCGGTCAATGGTGTGGTCACCTAGTTCGCCCCATTTCTATTCTCACAGTCACAAAGTACGCATACCGGCTAGAGCCATTGCTTCCAGCCCAGTGCGGTGAAAGGATTTCTGACATCATACCGCGCGGGCTCGATCGCCGCGCAGTCGGTCGAGTGCGGCTGTTTGCACGATACCGCGGTGAATTAGCGCCGGTTCTAATCGCGAGTGCTGCGATAGTCCGAATATAGGTCCAAGAGCGCCGCAGACAGCTTTTCCGGATCGTGCTTATTGATGCTGCGACCATTGGCATCAACTTGGCTCACATCCGCGAAGGTAGCGCGAGCGCCTAGGGACTGCGCGGCGCGCTGAATATAGACGCGCTCACTATCGGTGGGCAAAGCCGCCTCGTCCACCAAAATACGGTCAATCCGCAGATCAGGGGCGTGCTGCGCGAGCACGTGCAAGTGACGCTCTGCGGAGAAGCCATGAGTTTCGCCCGGCTCGGCCGAAAGGTTCAAAACAACGACGCGCAACGCATCGGAAGCAGAAATCGCATCCACTACCTGCGGCACGAGAGTATGCGGCAATACCGAGCTAAACCACGAGCCTGGGCCGATGGTAATGAGATCCGCGCGCTGGATGGCATCGAGGGCATCCGGATTCGCGCTGGGTCGTTCGGGCACGATGCGCACGCGCCGCACCTGGCCCGGTGTGGAAGCGACCGCAACCTGGCCGCGGACCTGGCGCATGACACGGGGGTCGTCGTCAAGCCCGGCAACATCCGCCTCAATCTCTAAGGCTTGATTGACCACTGGGAAAACTCGCCCCTGGGAATTAGTAAGTTCTGCGATGGTATCCAGGGCAGCTTGATAATCGCCGAGCACATCCGTCAATCCCGCAATCATCAGATTGCCCACCGCATGCCCTGCCATAGCGCCATTGCCACCGAAACGGTGTTGCAAGGTTCGCGCCCACAAGTCCCCCACTGGGTCACTATTGGCCAAGGCAGCCAGCGCCATGCGCAAGTCACCCGGGGGAATGATTTCCAGCTCGCGGCGCAAACGGCCAGAGGAACCGCCATCATCCGCGACGGTAACGATCGCAGAAATATCGGTCGCCTCGCTAAAGCGTGCGGACAGAAGGGTTTGATAAAGTCCATGGCCGCCGCCGAGGCAGACCATGTGTGAAGGATTGGTCATAAAAGCGTTAAAACTCCTGTGCTCTAGCCTCGTGCGATATCCCTATGCAAGGTGCTGACGTCCAAAGTGTCATTGTCCCGCAGTCGCGCCGCTATAGCCTCTGCGATGGCGACGGAACGGTGGTGGCCGCCCGTGCAACCGACGCCAAGCGTGATGAAGTTCTTGCCCTCATGGCGGTAGCCATCCAGCATGGTAGAAAACATCTGCAAGAAAGTATCCACGAACTCCTGCGCCGCTGGCTGCGAGAGCACATAGTGGGCAACCGGTTCATCCGTGCCGCGGTATCCCCGCAGTTCTGGAACCCAATAGGGGTTGGGCAGGAAACGCACGTCTACCACTAAGTCAGCATCGCGGGGCGAGCCATTCTTAAATCCAAAGGACTCAACGGTGACATGTTGCTTTTCATTTTGCATCTCACCAAAGGCCGCCTCAATGGCGCGGCGGAGATCATGAATGGATAGGTTCGTCGTATCAATAATCATATCCGCATGGGAACGCACGTCTGCCACCGCCCGACGCTCGCGTTGGATACCTACTTTGAGCGTGTCGCCCTCCTGCAGTGGGTGGGTGCGACGCACCGAATCAAATCGGCGAATGAGCACATCATCACGAGCATCCAAAAAGAGCACGGTGGGCTTCATATTTAGTTCCGTAAGCTCATCCATAATCTCTAACAAAGACCCTGGAAACATGCGCGAGCGCACATCCGTTACGGCTGCTACCTTGCCCACCGGAGTTCCCTCTTGGTTGCACAGCTTGAGCAGGTCAACAATGGCGCGAGGCGGAATATTGTGGGCCACGTAGTAGCCCTTATCCTCAAACACTTTGGCAGCGGAACTCAACCCGCCGCCGGACATGCCGGTTATCAAAATGGGTGGAGTTTCGAAATGCGTCATGCCCAACAGTCTAGCGCTTTAGGATTCGCCGCTTCTAGGAGAACTCCACTTAGTTGCCCGAAGAATCATGCAAAGTCTCGTAGACGGTCTGGGCCAGTTTTGGACCGAAGCCGTTTACCTCGCAGATCTCATCCACAGTGGCGGCCTTGAGCTTCTTCACCGAACCGAAATGCTTAACCAGATCGGTGCGCCGCTGCGGTCCCAATCCCGGCACGGAATCAAGAGCTGAGGAACGCATCCGCTTTGAGCGCTGCTGCCGGTGGTAAGTAATGGCAAAGCGGTGGGCTTCATCGCGAATCTGCTGCAAGAGGAATAGCGCTTGCGAGTTTCGCGGCAGAATCACCGGCTCATCATCGCCGGGAACCCAGATTTCCTCGAGGCGCTTGGCCAGGCCCACCAGGGTTACATCCACGATGCCTAACTCATCAAATACCTCTTGAGCTGCGGCCACCTGGGGCGCGCCGCCATCCACAATGAAAAGCTGCGGTGGATACGCAAAGCGGCGCCCCGCCTCGGCGGATTCTTCCGCCACCTTCTCCTCTGCAAAGGACGACTCTTCTACTTCCTCATCCGGATGGGCCAGCTTATCTTGCTTGTGACGCTTAAACCGACGGCGCGTAATCTCTGCGATAGAACCGACGTCATCCGAGCGGCCATCACCAGCCGCCTCCTTGATGCGGTAGCGCCTATAGTCCGACTTCTTGGGCAGGCCATCTTCAAAGACCACCAGGGAAGCAACCACATCTGTGCCTTGAATGTGGGAGATATCAGTACATTCGATGCGCAATGGGGCTTGCTCCATACCCAGAGCTTCTTGAATATCCTGCAAGGCCGCCGAGCGTGCGGTGAGGTCTCCTACCCGCTTGAGCTTATGTTGGCGCAATTGCTCCTTGGCGTTCTTCTCCACCGTGACCATAAGCTGCTTTTTATCGCCGCGCTGGGGAACGCGCAGGTCCACTTGGGCACCGCGCAGCTCCTCCAGCAACGCGACGACCTGCTCCGGTTCATCCGGCAGGGCCTGAACCAAAATCTGGCGTGGAATAACCTGCACGCGGCGGGATTTCATGTGCGATTCTTGGTCCACCCCGCGCCGCTTCACGTCCGCGGCGAGTGCAGCGTCTTCGCGCGCTTCTTGCTTCTCACGCTCAACTGCATCGGAATAGAACTGGATGAGGAAGTTCTGTACCAACGCTGGCAGCGCGGGATCAGGCTGCCCTTCTTCCAAGGGCTCTGAGCTTGCCTGATCGCCGGCGCGTTCGACTACCCAACCGCGCTGACCACGAATGCGCCCATCGCGGACATGGAAGATCTGCACCGCTGCCTCAAGTTCATCGGAGTTAAAAGCAATGAGATCAGCATCCGTGCCGTCTGTGAAGACCACGGCCTGCTGTTCCATGATCTTGTCAATCGCGCCCAAGTCATCGCGCAGGCGCGCCGCGCGTTCGAACTCTAGGTTCTCGGCGGCCTGCTCCATGTCCTGGGTGAGTTTGCGGCGCACTGAACCGGTGTTGCCATTCATGAAGGACACGAGATCGTTGACCGTCTCGCGGTGGTCTTCCTTGCTTACTCGGCCAATGCAGGGTGCATCGCACTTTCCGATGTACCCCAAAAGGCACGGACGCCCGAGCCGCTCATGCCGGTTATACACACCCTTCGAGCAGGTGCGCATGGGAAAGACGCGGGTAAGCAAGTCCAAGCTTTCGCGCACGGCCCAGGCATGGGAATAGGGGCCGAAATAGCGCACGCCCTTGCGCCGCGGGCCACGGTAGAAAAAGGCGCGAGGGACCGTCTCCCCGACCGAAACCGCGAGCATAGGATAGGTTTTATCATCGCGGTACATGACGTTGAAGTGTGGATCAAAACGCTTGATCCACGTATACTCCAACTGCAAGGCTTCCACCTCGCTGGCAACTACCGTCCACTCCACCGAGTTGGCGGTGAGCACCATTTGGCGAGTACGCGGGTGCAGTTGCGTGATGTCCTGAAAATAGTTAGACAGCCGAGCGCGCAAGTTCTTGGCTTTGCCCACGTAGATAACGCGGCGGTTTTCATCGCGGAACTTATAGACGCCCGGGTCGGTGGGAATGGTTCCCGGAGCTGGGCGGTAGGTGGTGGGGTCAGCCAATTGTTAATCCTGGGGCATGTACTTGGCTTCCACGTCGCGGAAGCGGCGGACGTTGTCAATGACGGTGTCCTTATCGCCGGACTGCAACGCCCAGACGGGAACGAACTCGAACTCGGGCAGCTCAAGGCGTGCCATACGCTGGCCTACGGGGAAGGAAAGTCCGTAGACCACCTGCCACGGATAAAAGCGGGTGCCCACGATATTGCGGACCTCTACCCCATCCTCATTTGCGCGCAAGCGTGGACGGTTAAGAGCGATCCAGGACAAAACGGAAATGAGAACACCAACGCCGGGGAAGGCGAATTTGTCGATGGTAGTCACGTGCGCACCGGTAAAAGACACATCCAAGGTGATTCCCATGAAGATATGGATGGCCAGAACGAGGATCACCCAGGCGATAGCCACCTTGCGCAAGAAGGGCGAGGTCGCCGTAAATTCCCACGGTTTAGAGGTGGTCTGTGCGAAGGGATCGGCACTGGTATAGGCCAATACTTCGGCGTCGCTAAGCTGGTGGCTGTGCTGCGGATTCTTTGGGGCCTGCGCCTCGTTCATGTGCATACTCCTTTGGGGCGCGCCCCGCCGGCCACCTTAGTGGTCAAGCATCGGGCGCTGACGCATTGCTAGAGGTTACTTCTGTGCTGCGTTTAGTGTACGCAACTGCAGCGCGGTATCTAAAGCCGCAATCATGGCTTCGGCGCCCTTGTTTTCTACCGAGTCTGCAAATCCGGCGCGGTCGATAGCTTGCTGCTGGTCGTTAACGGTCAGGACGCCGTTAGCTACCGGGGTGGATTCATCGAGGGAGATGCGGGTCAGCGCCTGGGTGACGGAATCGCATACGTAGTCAAAGTGCGGGGTGCCGCCACGGATAACGCAGCCTAGTGCCACCACGGCATCGTAGGCGCGGGCTGCTGCTTGGACGACAACGCCAAGTTCCAGGGCACCTACAACTCGGTATTCGGCAACCTCGGCACCATTATCGGTAGCGGTCTGCACTGCCTGGGCATGGAGCTGGTCGCAAATTTCTGCGTTCCACGTAGCAGTAACCACGGCAACGCGCAGTCCGCTGCCATCTACCTGGGCAATATCAGGTAGTCCTTCTTTACTCATCGCTATCCTTTCGATTGGACGTCAAAGTTCTACTTATGTTCGGCGTCCCACTGGGCAACCTGCGGAAGGTGGTGGCCCATGCGGTCGCGTTTAGTACGCAGGTAGTCAATATTATCCGCGTGGGCAGGGGTTGCCAGCGGCGTGTGGTGGCTGGCGTCCACTCCAAAGCCACTCAGCCCCTCGCCCTTATGCGGATTATTGGTTAAGAGGTTTGCGGATTCTATGCCGAGCTCGCGAAGGATCTGCCCGGCCACGGAATACTCGCGGGCGTCCTCGGGCAGTCCCTGCTCCAGGTTGGCATCGACGGTATCCATGCCCGAATCCTGCAGGCGGTAGGCCTTCAACTTATGCAGAAGTCCGATTCCACGGCCCTCTTGACCGCGCAGGTAGATGACCACGCCGCGGCCTTCTTGGCTGATAAGGCGCATGGACTCATGCAGTTGGGGCCCGCAATCGCAGCGCCGTGAGCCAAAGGCATCACCAGTTAGGCATTCGGAATGGACGCGCACCATGACGTCGCGTGCGCCGCGCAGTTGGGCGGGATCCCCTGCGACCAATGCAACGTGTTCCTGCCCGTCTACCTCATGGCGGTAACCGATGGCGGTGAAGTGGCCGTATTCGGTGGGGAGCTCAGTGGCAACCTGGCGGGTGACCTGCGTTTCATTATGGCGGCGCCACTCGATGAGCTGCGCGATAGAGATCATGGAGAGTCCATGCGTATCGGCAAAGCGACGCAACTCTGGTGAGCGCGCCATGTCCGTGGGGTCATCTTCGGAGACGATCTCGCACAGCACACCGGCTGGGCGCAGGCCCGCTAAGCGGGCCAGATCAATGGAGGCCTCAGTATGTCCGTCCCGCTCCAGAACGCCGCCTGGGCGGGCGCACAGCGGCACGACGTGGCCTGGGCGGGTGAATTCGCCGGGTGTGGTGTTTGGGTCTGCCAGACGCCGGATGGTTTCTGCGCGCGAGGTCGCAGAAATACCGGTACTACCCGTCGCTGCATCCACGGTCACCGTGTAGGCGGTGCCGCGAACATCCTGGTTGACCGCCAGCATCGGCGGTAGGTTCAGCCGGTTGCAATCTTCTGGCAGTAAGGGTGCGCAGATATATCCAGAGGAATAGCGCACCATGAAGGCCACAAGTTCCGGGGTGGCTAGCTCTGCGGCGAAAATCAGATCGCCTTCGTTTTCGCGATCCTCATCGTCGATGACAACAACCGGCTTACCAGCGGCGATATCCGCGATGGCCTGGTCGATGGAATCAAGACGGATGGAATTCTCACTCGCGCTCATAAGGTAGCAGTCTAGTCCTTAGCCTCAGGGGGTTTAGCTTCGGGGTGAAGCATCTTTTCTACATACTTGGCCAGCACATCCACCTCGAGGTTTACCTCTCCTCCCACCGGCAAGGCGCCGTGAATGGTATCGCGCAAAGTGGTGGGGATAAGGGATACTTCGAACCAGTCGGGGCCCACGGCTCTCACGGTCAGCGAGGTGCCGCTCACGGCAATGGAGCCCTTTTCCACGACGTACCGGGAAAGCCCGGACGGCAAGCTAAACCGCAGCACATCCCAGTTCTCGGAGCTAGTTCGGCTCTGCAGCGTAGCGGTACCGTCCACGTGTCCTTGCATGATATGCCCACCCAGCCGGGTAGTGGGAAGCAATGCCGGTTCGACATTGACAGGATCACCCTCGGCAAGGCGCCCCAGTGCGGTGCGGTCCAAGGACTCCTGCATCACATCCGCACAAAAAGTATCCGCGGACAGATCCGCCACGGTAAGGCATACGCCGTTAATGGCAATGGAATCACCCAGTGCGGCCTCCGCAACGGTACGCGGGGCACGAATGCTCAGGCGAAGCGCGTCTGCGTGCGGCTCCATTGCCTCCACGGTGCCCAACTCTTGTACTAGCCCAGTAAACACTTCCAACCTTTCTCGCTCACTGCTATGTCCAGCGTCTAGCGCACGTACTCAATAAGAACGTCATCACCCAGCGCCTTCATTCCCACCCGGTGGAAACGGGTGGCCTCTGCCAGCGTCTGAGTCACGGGGTGCGCGAGTACGCCGCGGCCCTCGCCCAGCAAAAGTGGCGCAATATAGGCGGAGATGGCGTCCACCAAGTCGGCCTTGAGGAAGCTGCTGGCCAGGCCTGCGCCTCCTTCGACGAGGACGTCGCGGGCACCGGTGGCGTAGAGCTCCAAAAGAGCTTCTTCGATGCTCTCGTACTGCTCGTACCCCAACTCGCGCAGGTGGCTTGCTGCATCGCCCGCCGATGCCAAATCACGCTTCCCAATGACCACCCGTCGTGGCTGGTGCGCGCGCAAGCTGCCGTCGCTAAAGCGCGCGGTGAGCGAGGGATTATCAGCCAGCGCCGTGCCGGTGCCCACCACGATGGCATCGCGGTGCGCCCTATCGGCATGCACCCAGTCGCGCGCTTCCTCGCCCGTAATCCATTGGCTGGTTCCATCGGCCGCGGCCGTGAAACCGTCCAGCGTTTGCGCGAACTTCAAGGTGACGTGGGGCCGTTGGGTGCGCACGGCGAATACCCATGGCACCAAAGCATCCTCGGCGTGCGGGGGCTTTTCTAGCTTGGCGACGTCCACTCCAGCCTCCGCCAACACTTCTGCTCCACCCGCAGCCTGCGGGGTGGGATCGGCGTGGAGGTAGTACACGCGAGCCACGCCGGCATCGATAAGCGCCTGCGCGCAGGGACCCGTGCGGCCGGTATGCGCGCAGGGTTCCAAGGTGACCACGGCCGTGGCCCCGCGTGCCTTACCTCCGGCCTCCTGCAACGCCATGACCTCGGCATGCGCGCCACCCACGGGCTGGGTGGCGCCGACGCCCACAACCTCCCCAGCTGGGGACACGATGACCGCGCCTACCGGTGGGTTAGGGCTCGTGGTTCCACGAACTTCAGCACCCGCGGCCATTGCGCGCAATAGCGCTGCGGAGATGCTGCTGTCTTGTAACTCCGCGCCCATTAGGCACCAGCCGCCAGATCACGCAGCTGCTTGACGACGCCGGCGGGATCGTCCGACTTGAATACGGCTGAGCCTGCCACGAAAGCGTCGCAACCCGCCTCGGCGGCTGCCCCGATGGTCTCGGGTGAAATGCCGCCATCGATCTCGATGACGGTCTCAAGGCCCTGCTCATCAATGCTGCGGCGCAGCTTACGGACCTTCTCCAGCATTTCTGGCATGAATTTTTGTCCGCCGAAGCCAGGCTCGACAGACATCACCAGCACCTCATCGAAATGGTGCAGCTTGTCCAACCACGGCTCGATGGCGGTGCCCGGCTTGATGGAAAAGGCCGCACGCACGCCCAAATCGCGGATGCGCTGGGCCAAGTCCACTGCCGCCTGGTCATCGGCGACGGTCTCCACGTGGAAGATAATCGTATGCGCGCCCGCCTTGGCATAGGTCTCCACCCACTTTTCGGGTTCCTCAATCATGAGGTGGACATCTAGTGGCTTATCGGTGCTGCGATGGACCGTGGCCGTGATATCTGGGCCGAAAGACAGGTTGGGCACAAAGTGCCCATCCATAATGTCCACATGGACCCAGTCTGCGGTATCAATCGCCGCTAGCTCCTCGCCCAAGCGAGAAAAATCAGCGGCCAAGATGGAAGGGGAAATAATCGGTGCGGACATGCCCACCAGTCTATCGCGATTAGTTGGCTGCGCGGCGAAGGGCCGCAAAGAACATGGCGTCGGTACCGTGCCGATGCGGCCACATCTGCACGGATTTCTCATGGCCTACATCGCCCATATCAGGAATGAGAGCATGTGCGTCGAGTTCTTCGGCGCCGAGTTCGCGCACGGCGCGGTCAACGATGCCCCGGGTTTCGCGCAGATCTGGCGAACACGTGGAGTAGATGACCACGCCACCTGGACGCACCAGGTTTAATGCGGAAGACAAGAGCTCGAATTGCAGCTGGTTGAGCTCGGTAATGTCAGACTCGGACTTGCGCCACCGCGCCTCGGGGCGGCGACGGAGGGCACCGAGGCCGGAACAGGGGGCATCGACAAGCACGCGGTCAAAGCCCTCTCCCACCCCGGGATTGCGGCCATCTGCCACATGGACGTCCACGGGTAAATCGCTGACCGTCTTTTCAATCAGCGCCGCTCGGTGCGGGGATACCTCCACTGCATCGACGTGCGCGGAGTCGATGCGGGCAAGCGCGCCCATCAAGGCCGCCTTACCGCCGGGACCGGCGCAGAGATCTAGCCACCGGCCGGTATCCTCGCCCTCAAGGGGCGCCTCGCATACCGCGCGAGCAATCAGCTGCGAGCCCTCGTCCTGCACGGCCGCCAATCCTTGGCGCACGGGTTCCAATTGGCCGGGGTCACCGGATTCCATGTACACCGCATAAGGGGAATAGCGCCCCTCCTCATTGCCGGTCATCAGGGCCAATTCCTCGGCCGAGATTTCCCCAGGGCGCGCCACCAGATGCACCGAAGGTCGATCCGAATCTGCCGCCAGAGCAGCCTCCAACTCCCCTAGGCCCAACACGCGGCTAAACGATTCCGCAATCCAGGTGGGGTGGGCATGCTTAAAGGCGATGCCGGCGATTTCCCCCTGTGGAGCGAGCTTGTCCAGCCAGGTCTTAGCTGGCGTGCGCGTAATGGTGCGCATGATGCCATTAGCAAAGCCCTTGGCTTTGACTTCACCGGCGGCTTCTACCAAACGAACGGTGGTATCAACCGCCGCGTGTGGCTCCACGCGGGTATAAAGAACTTGATAGGTGCCTAGGCGCAAGGCATCAACCACGGCTGGGGAAATGGCCTCGAGGCCGCGCGAAGAGCACTCTGCGATGACGGCATCAACTACGCCAAGGGTGCGCAGCGTCCCGTAGGTGATTTCGGTGGCGAAGGCGGCATCGCGCCCCTTGAGCTTTTGCTTGCGTAGTGCCTTGGGCAAAATGAGGTTGGCGAAAGCATCATCCTCGCTTACCCTGCGCACCACGTCGAAGGCGACCGCACGCGGCGCATCCACGCCCGCAGCCAGCGCGGCCTGAATCAGTCCGCTTTCCTGGCGCTTGCCGGGACGCTGGCCCTTAGCAGCAGCCTGCCGGCCCCTGTGCTGCCCACCGCGGCTACCATGCGGCTGCCGTTGCGGGCGGCCGCCGCGACCCTTCACACCAGCGGATTTGTGGGAGTCCTGCGGCTTACCCGCCGGCGACTTATCCCCGGACTTGCTGCGGGAACGGAAACCTCCACTCATTGAAACTTCACCTCGGCATCCTTGCCTAGTCCGCGGGCCCAATCGGCCGCATTCATCATCTTCTTTCCCGGAGGCTGGATTTTACCCAGCTGGACTGGCTGCGTACCGGTACCGATGAATACGGCATTCTTGGCAATGTGCAGCTGCCCTGGTTCTAGTTCCTGTGGAACCACCGCCTCTTCTATGAGGCTGACCTGTCCAATCTTCACGCGGGCCTCGTCCCACATGGTCCATGCACCCGGTCCAGGCGTGTGTGCGCGAATGTGCCGATCAATGGCAAATGCCGGTTGGGTCCACTCCACGCGGGCCTGCGCGGTAGAAATTTTCGGCGCATAGGTAGCCTCACCCTGCTGCGGTTGTGCCTCCAGCTGCCCCGCCGCTAAGCCATCCATGGTGGCCACGAGCAGATCGCCACCGGAATAGGCAAGGCGCGTCAACAGGTCATCAGCAGTATCGGTGCCTTTAATCTCCTCCGTCACTGTGCCGAGCACCGGGCCGGTATCAAGGCCCTCTTCGATGCGGAAGGTTGATGCGCCGGTCACGTCATCGCCTGCGGCAATGGCCGCCTGCACCGGTGCCGCACCGCGCCATGCCGGAAGCAAGGAAAAATGCAGGTTTACCCAGCCATGCTGTGGTAGTTCCAGCAGGTCCTTAGTCACCAGATTGCCGTAGGCCACCACCGGAATCGCCTCTGGTTGCAATTCCTTTAAGCGGGCACGCAGCGCCTGCCCGTCCTCCGAGTCAGGGCGCAGGGTGGTTGGGGTCAATACTTCAATGCCGTATTCTTGGGCGAGCGCCTTCACTGGGCTCGGGTGAAGAGTGCGGCCGCGGCCCTTCTTCGCGTCTGGGCGAGTGATTACCGCCACCACCTCGTGCGACGAGGCAAGCAGCTTTTCCAAGGCCACAACGGCTGGCTCAGGGGTACCGGCAAAAATAATCCGCATGCGGGAAACTCTCCTCTTAATGTCGTTCAAAATACTAGGCTACAACGCCGCAACGCTGCCGCCACAGTGAGCGGGCTACGAGGCGTTAAACCACTCGGATTCACGGATGGCGCGCATGGCCTCCTTGCGCACTGGCGCCTCCAAGCGTTGTAGGAAGAGCACCCCATCGAGGTGGTCCGTCTCATGCTGGATGCACCGAGCCATCAGTCCTGAGGCCACCATGGACACAGGGCGCCCCTCAATATCCTGGCCAGTCACAAAAACCTGGTTGAACCTCGTGGTTTCCGCGCTAATTCCCGGAATGGATAGGCATCCTTCCGGGCCTGTTTGCTGCTGCTCTCCCACCGGAGTCCAGACCGGATTGACAAGTGCCCCGCGCAGCCCAGATTGGGTATGCGAGCAGTCATAGACAAAGATTCGCTTCAAAATCCCCACCTGATTAGCCGCTAGCCCTACTCCCCCGGCTTTATCCATGGTCTCGAGCATATCGCTCGCCAGAGCGCGCAGACCGGCATCAAATTTACTAATCTCCTCCGCGCGGCTGCCCAATACTGGGTCGCCGTAGATGCGCAGCTCTCGAAGGGACATGGCAATCACACCTTTCTCATAGCACCGAGACCAAGCCGGCCGGCGGTGGCGGCTTCCTCCGTCGAGATTAGCGCATGAGCGCCTATGGCCCCGATATGGCTAACCCACGTGGATAGGGTCAACCATAATGCGCAAAGGCAGGTCATCCTTGCGGGCGCTGCGCGCGGCGTTGGCGCTGCGCAAAGCCCGCCCCAATTGGGACCGCGGCCCCAGCGGGGTGCGCACGACCAGCCGCTGCGGTGGGCCAAAGCGCTGGCTATCGTAGTCACCAGGCAGGCTCTGCCCCGGCGGAAGGGGAACTGGTCCTAATACCTCCGCGTGGTCTGGAAGATCCACAAGCTCGGCAAAGCCATCTAGGGATGCATCCGCACCGTCGATGGCAGCAAAATGCACCGCGGGTGGGAAGCGCACTTCGCGCCGGGCAGCAAGCTCTGCCGCGGCCGCGCCCACCATATCCCAACGCAGGAAATGCTGGACTACGGTGAGCGAGTCATCGGCCGCCAGGATTACTCGACCACCCTTGAAATGCGGCTGCACCAAGGTAGCCGCCTGCGCCCACTTCGCTAGGGTATCCTCCGTGGCGCGCAGGTCTTGCCGGTTGAGCAATGCCCCGGCATCCAAGAGCAACGCCGCGCCATAGGCTCCATCTTTTACTCTCGGTTCCGCACCAGGGGTGGCAATGACCAGCGCCGGCGCATTGTCCACCGCATCGAGCACCTTGTTTCCGCCTGAGACCACCACCCGCGTATTGGGAAAGGCTCGGCCCATTTCTTCCGCAGTGCGCTCCGAGCCCAACACGATGGCCCGCAGGCGCGGAGACCCGCATTCGGTGCACCGATGCCGCGCCTCAATGCGACCGCACCAGCGGCAGGTAGGCATTCCCGCTTCGTCCGAGCCTGCGCTTGCCGACGCCCCCTTGGGCGGCAGCCCCAATGGCCCATTGCAATGCCGGCAGCGAGCCGGCGCTCGGCACTGGCCACAGGCCAAAATGGGCGCATACCCCTTGCGCGGGACCTGCACCAACACGGGCTCTCCTCTATCCAGCGCTTGGTGGGCGGCTTGGAAGGCCTGCGCCTGTACTTTTGTGGTGCCGCCCTGGAGGTCGCGGGCGATAGACAGACCGAACGACCCCACCGCCTCGATAGCCGGGCAACGCGCCGATATGGTCTGCTCTTTGGCCACCACGTCGTGCGCCCATCCTGATTCCACGAGGAGCTGTGTCTCCGCCGTCCGCGAATGGTTGGCCAAAACCATGCTGCAGCCTTCGAAGGCTGAGCGGGTGGTAAGTACTTCCCTCGCGTGGACATAGGGCTTGAGGTTGTCGACCAAATTATCATTGCCATCATCGAGGATCACCGCCAGTTGCAGGTCTTTGACCGGGGCAAAAGCGGCGGACCTGGTACCAATGACCACGCGGGCTTGGCCCACTAGAGCGGAGAGATAGCGGCGATAGCGCGCCTGCGGGCCCATGCTATTTGTCAGCACCGTAATCTGCTTTGCCCCAAGTACCTGGCGAAGCGCGGCGTCTAAAGCATCAACGCCCTTCTGGTCCGGGGCGACGAGGAGAACCCCTCCTCCCCCAAGCGCCACTTTGGCAGCGAGTGCAGCCAGCGCATGTGCCCAATCATCGCCCGGGGCGATTTGCCAGGCGGCACGGGCGAGCTTGCCGGCCAGAATCGAGTCGACGAAAGCCTCGCCATGTTGATAGGCCGACCATCCTGATAGGTCGGGCTCGCTCGTGGTGCCGAGCTCCTCCCACGGGGTTTCTAGGTCGGATTCCTCCGCCTTGGCGTGCCGCGGCGGGATGGCGGAGCGGATAATGTCTGAGCGCACCCCGCCGTAGCGGTCAGCGAGGGCGTCGACAAGCCGGGCCAGTTGCGCCGGATAAACCTGGAAGGGTGAGATGATGCGCTCGATAAAGCGCAGGTTGCCGCCAAATTCAGAATCATGCCGGCGTTCTATGACAATCGCGTCCACCAAGCGCCCGTTGAAGCGGATGCGAACTTTAATCCCCGGTTGGACTTCTTCCGAGTCTGCCTCTTCAACGAGGTAATCAAATCCTCGGTCCAGGTGCGCAACCCCTAAAAGAGGCAACACCCGCGCAACCGGCTTCCGGGTGGCGGGTGTTTTCTTAGGCATAGGCCTCGATTCTACAGACCAGCGGCAGCACGCAATGCTTCCACTCGGTTCAACTGCTCCCACGGCAGCTCAACGTCGGTGCGGCCAAAGTGTCCGTAGGCCGCAGTTTGCGCATAGATGGGACGCAACAGGTCGAGCTCGCGAATGATAGCGGCCGGGCGCAGGTCAAATACCTGATTCACCGCAGCCTGGATATTCGCATCGCTCAAGCCTTCCTTGGCGGTACCGAAGGTCTCCACGTACAGACCCACCGGCTTGGCGCGGCCGATGGCGTAAGCCACCTGAACTTCAGCGCGATCTGCCAAGCCCGCGGCGACGATATTCTTAGCCACCCAGCGCATGGCATAAGCAGCGGAACGGTCCACCTTGCTTGGGTCCTTGCCGGAGAAGGCGCCGCCGCCGTGGCGAGCCATACCGCCGTAGGTATCGACGATGATCTTGCGGCCGGTAAGACCGGCATCGCCCATCGGTCCGCCAAGAATGAAGGAACCGGAAGGGTTGACCAACAAGGTCGTCTCTTCGGTGTAGTACTTGTCCAAGCCGGCGTCCTTGATAACCCATTCAAGGACCTCACTGCGCAAGGGACCTTCCAACCAAGCGCTATCGACCTCGGCATCGTGCTGCGTGGAAATGACCACGGTATCCAGGTGGGACGGCTCATTGTCGTCGGTATAGGCAAAGGTCACCTGGGTCTTGCCATCCGGGCGGAGGTGATCGACGATGCCTTCCTTACGTACCTGCGTCAGGCGGCGGGACAGGCGGTGCGCCAAAGCGATAGGCAGTGGCATGTACTCAGCGGTCTCATTGGAAGCATAGCCGAACATCAGGCCCTGGTCGCCTGCGCCAGCGGTATCGTTTTCGGCATCATAGTCCTCGTCATGGGCGCGGGCTTCAGTGGAGTTATCTACGCCCGCGCCAATTTCCTGGGACTGCTCGCCGATGGCGATATTCACACCGCAAGTGTTGCCATCAAAGCCGACTTCTGAAGAAGTAAAGCCGATGGATTTAAGGGTGTCACGCACCAGCGCCGGGATTTCTACGTATGCCTCGGTGCGAACCTCGCCCACCACGTGGACCTGGCCGGTGGTTACCAACGTCTCAACGGCCACGCGGGATGCTGGATCCTTTTCTAGCAGGGCATCAAGGATGGCGTCAGAAATGGCGTCACAAATCTTATCGGGATGGCCTTCCGTAACGGACTCGCTGGTAAAAAGACGAGTTGCCACTGCAGCGTTATCAGTCACAAAAACTTCCTTCGTTCTCACTGTTGATTCGATGCTGTGGGTTTTCTACGCCCAAGCCTAATACCTCGCAAGCCTAGACCAAGCGGTCTATAAATGCAATTTTAGTTGTCTACCCCTGAAACATTTCATTCACGGCCAAAAGAATCTGAGCGGCAACAACCTGCTTCGAGCCATGCTCCACGCGTTGCGGCGCGCAATCCGGACGCAAAATCCATCCCTCATTGGACTTTTGACCAAAGGTCTTTCCACGCCCGACCTCATTGGCCATGAGCACGTCGCAGCCCTTACGCGCAAACTTTTCCTGGGCATAGTCCAAGGCGGACTTCTGGGCATCGCCGGTTTCGGCGGCGAAGCCCACAATTACGCACTCCGCAGGGATCTCCGAGCGCTCGCGCGCAGCGACGAGCCCTTTGAGTACATCGGGGTTTTCCACCAGATGGAGCGTCGAGAGCGCATCGTCTGCCTGCCCCTTCTTCATCTTTGACTCGGCGACCTCCGCCGGACGGAAGTCAGAGACTGCAGCGGCCATGATCACCACGTTCGCATCGCGGGACTCCTCGCGCATGGCGTCCTCCAACTCACGGGTGGAGACAATGTGCCGGAGCTTCGCACCGCTTGGCACAGGAAGCTGGGCGGTATTACCCGCAACGAGGGTGACCTTGGCCCCCATCTGGGCGGCCCATTCCGCGAGCGCGAATCCCTGCCTGCCGGAAGAGCGATTACCCAAGTATCGGACCGGATCCAGCTCTTCCTGGGTACCGCCGGCCGATATGACGACTTTCTTGCCCTGCCAGGTGTGCTGCACTCGATAGCCTGCCAGTTCAGTACGGATAATCTCGGCGATTTGTTCCGGCTCCGGCAAACGACCTGGGCCAGAATCCTTGCCGGTAAGGCGTCCGTGGGCGGGCTCGATGACGGTAATACCGCGGCGTCGCAAAGTAGCCACGTTGTCCTGCGTAGCGGGGTTATGCCACATCTCAGTGTGCATGGCCGGGGCCACAATAACCGGGCACGTTGCGACCAATACGGTGGCCGTGAGCAAATCGTCTGCTCGGCCTGCAGCCAAGCGCGCGATAAGATCCGCGGTGGCGGGCGCAATGACCACTGCATCCGCATGCTGTCCTACGTTGACGTGCTGCACCTCATCCACGGCCTGAAACACACTCGTGGCGACGGGATGGCCGGACAGTGCCTCAAACGTGGCCGCGCCCACGAAGTTCAGTGCACTTTCCGTGGGGACAACGCGGACATCATCGCCCCCTTCTTTGAGGTTGCGCACGAGGTGGCACGCCTTGAAGGCAGCGATGCCGCCAGCGACGCCCAGAACAATATTGCGAGAGGTATCTTTATCAGTCACACCGCACGATGGTACCTGCCGACATAGACAAAGGCTCCACCCGCCGCGACCAAGAGGTGCACCCTAATTCGGGGATGCACATCCGTGGCGGCGCGTGGAGCCTTAAAGCTATTACACGCTTAGTGCTAGCTACTTGCCTTCCTCGTGGTCAAGCAGGCCAGCATCAATCTCGCGTAATGCGATGGACAAAGGCTTTTCGCCTGGCTCTGGGGTAACCAGCGGGCCTACGAACTCGAAGACACCTTCATCCTGCTCTTGGTAGTAGCTATTGATCTGGCGTGCGCGCTTAGCGGCAAAGATGACCAAAGCGTACTTAGAGGAAACCTTGTCCAAAAGCTCATCGATCGGGGGATCAGTAATGCCGATCGGATCATCAAATACTGGTTCCGCCTTTGCGGCTTCAGTGTTAGAAGGGGTGGTCACGTTAGTCACATGCACCTTTACATTGATTGAAGATGGTCAAAAAGGAGGTCTATGCCCGCAGGATATCACTAATGGCAGATACTGCCTCGTCCAGATCCTCGTTCACAACGACGTGATCG
Source organism: Corynebacterium sp. UMB0012 (assembly GCF_030216265.1). NCBI lineage: Bacteria > Bacillati > Actinomycetota > Actinomycetes > Mycobacteriales > Corynebacteriaceae > Corynebacterium > Corynebacterium sp. UMB0012. The sequence goes on along the minus strand of NZ_JASOKQ010000006.1, from coordinate 29,692 downwards.
AACTCGTCCTGTGCGGCTAGTTCCTCATGCGCAGTTTGCAACCTACGGTCAATGACGTCTTGCGGCTCGGTACCGCGGCCGGTAAGCCGCTCCACAAGTACCTCCCATGACGGGGGTGCCAAAAAGACCAGGTCTGCCTCCGGCAGCGCTTTCTTAACACTCCGAGCACCCGCGAGGTCAACCTCAACGAGTACCGGCCGGCCAGCGGCCAAAGCTTCCTCTACCGGCTGGGCGGGCGTTCCAGAGCGCTGCAACCCGCCGTGGATATCAGCCCATTCGAGCATCTCCCCGGCATCGATTCGCTGCTGAAAGGTTTCTGGGGTGACGAAGAAGTAGTCGACACCGTCCTGCTCCCCGGGGCGGGGCTGGCGCGTGGTCATAGACACGCTGAAATACAGCCCCTCGACGTCACTGCGCAGACGCGAAACTACGGTGGATTTTCCCACTGCGGAAGGCCCCGCCAATACGACGAGGCGCCCGCGTGCAGTTGCGTCAGCCATGGTTGTGACTATTCGCCGTAGCCGAAACGCTCGAGGAGAGCACGACGCTGACGCTCACCTAGGCCGCGCAGACGACGGGTCTGAGCAATCTCCAGGTCCTCCATGATTTCCTTAGCCTTGACCTTGCCAACCTTCGGCAGAGCCTCGAGGAGTGCAGAAACCTTGGTCTTGCCGATGATCTCATCGGTCTCAGCCTTTTCGAGCACGTCCTTCAGGTCGGTCTCGCCGCGCTTGAGCGCAGCCTTGAGCTCGGCGCGAGCCTTGCGGGCCTCAGCGGCCTTTGCGAGAGCTTCCTTGCGCTGCTCATCAGTCAACTTTGGAAGGGCCACGGGTTTCCTCCGATTCATTAGATTGATTCTGTTACGTCTAGTACTTGGTACCAGATTACGGTTGCCTAACGCAGTTAATACACCGCGGAAAGTTATTAATAACCTTCGAGCAAACCGACTTCTGCCAATCCTAGCACTGCTCATTGAACGGTGACGATTAGCGGGTCCAAAAGCACGCCTATTTTAGCACGTCACCGCACATACCTTAAACAAAGTACCAGGTAAACGGCGCGGCTGTTAATCAGCCACGCCGCCTCTATTAGTCCCGAAACTCCGCCGCCACCTGAGCAACTGCTTTGCGCAGGTCAGCGACGTCCGGACCCTGCTCCAGCACTGCTCGGGACACATTGGCAAATCCCAGCGATGGATGAGCAGATACAATGCCGTGCACCTGCTCTGGGCCAGCGCCCTGGGCGCCGACACCGGGCAGAAGAACTGGACCATTGAGCGCATCGAGGCGCGGCGGATTGTCCAACGTAGCGCCGACGACTACGCCGACATCGCCAGCCTTGTCGGCCTTGTTCGCCTCGACATTGAACGCGGCGCATTCATCGACGACGCCCTGAGCGATAGTGCTCTCCTCGCCCACCGGGACCGACTGGATGGCACGCGCCTCCGGGTTGGAGGTAGCGGCGAGGACGAATACACCGCGGCCGGTTTCTTCGGCCTTGGTGAATACCGGCCCCAGTGCGCCAACGCCTAGATAAGGCGACACGGTCACAGAATCTGCGCGCAGCGGCGAGCTATCGCCGAGCCACGCATCTGCATAGCCGGCCATGGTGGAGCCAATATCGCCGCGCTTGGCATCGGCAACAGTAAGGCACCCCGCTTCCCGCAGGGAAGCCAAGACTTCTTCCAGGACCGCGAAGCCCTGAGAGCCAAAGCGCTCAAAGAAAGCGACCTGTGGCTTTACCAAGGCGGCGGTATCGCTAAAGGCTTCAACGCAGCGCATGCTAAAGGTCCGCAGACCTTCAGCGGTGGGCTCCAGCCCCCATTTCTCCAAGAGATATGGATGCGGGTCGATGCCAACGCACAGGCGCCCACGTTCCTGCCCGGCTTCTTCTAGCCGCTCGCCAAATCCTTTAGTGCTGTGGGCCATGCTCAAGCTCCTGGAGTGCGCGTACCTGCAGGTTGCCAATACGCATCGCTTCGATGCCCTGGACGGCTGCGGTTACACCCTGCACGGTGGTCACCAGCGGGATCTCCATGTGTACGGCGGCGGCGCGGATATCGTAGCCATCGTGGCGGGCACCGGCGGAGCCGGCCGGGGTATTGAGAATCCAGTCAATCTCGCCGTTGAAAATCTTATCCACGATGGACTCTTCGCCTTCCTTGGCCTCAGAGACCTTGGCAGCAACCTCGCACTCGATACCGTTGCGGCGCAGCATCTGGGCGGTGCCGGCGGTAGCGACGATGTTGTAGCCCATGTTGGCTAGGCGCTGAATCGGGAAGATCAGGGTGCGCTTGTCGCGGTTGGCAACAGAAACGAAGACGGTGCCCTCCGTGGGCGGTACGGCAAAGGCTGCGATTTCGCCCTTGGCATAGGCCGCGCCAAAGTTGGTAGCCAAGCCCATGACCTCACCGGTGGACTTCATCTCTGGCGAGAGCAGCGTGTCGAGCAGGCTACCATCGGGACGGCGGAAGCGATTGAATGGCAAGACTGCTTCCTTGACGGCAATCGGGTGCTCCAGCGGCAAAGAGCCACCGTCGTATTCGGAAGGAATCATGCCTTCGGCACGCAGATCCGCGATGCTCGAGCCCATCATGACGCGAGAAGCTGCCTTAGCCAGTGGTACGCCGGTGGCCTTGGAGACGAACGGCACGGTACGGGAAGCACGTGGGTTGGCCTCGATGACATAGAGGATGTCGTCCTTCAAGGCGAATTGGACATTCATCAGGCCCTTGACGCCAATGCCCTCGGCGAGCAAGCGGGTGGACGTGCGGACCTTTTCAATGTCCTCGGGTCCAAGTGTCATCGGAGGCAGCGCACAGGAGGAGTCACCGGAGTGGATACCGGCCTCCTCGATGTGCTCCATGACGCCGCCCAGGTAGACCTCGGTGCCGTCGCACAGGGCATCAACATCAATCTCGATGGCGGAATCCAAGAAGCGGTCCACCAGAACCGGGTGGTCCGGAGACAGCTCGGTGGCGCGCTCGATGTAGTCTTCCAGCGCCTTTTCGTCGTAGACGATTTCCATACCGCGGCCGCCCAGCACGTAGGACGGACGAACCAGTACCGGGTAGCCGATGGAGGAAGCAACCTCGCGGGCCTCCGCGAAGGAGGTGGCGGTGCCGTATTCCGGTGCTGCCAATTCTGCCTCATCGAGGACCTTGCCGAATTCGCCGCGATCCTCGGCGGAGTCGATAGCTGCGGGGCTGGTGCCCACAACCGGAACGCCTGCCTCCTCCAAGCGGGCGGCAAGGCCCAGCGGAGTCTGGCCGCCCAGCTGGACAATCACGCCAGCAACGTCACCGGAAGCGGCCTCCGCGTGGTAGACCTCCATGACGTCCTCGAAGGTCAGCGGCTCGAAGTAGAGGCGGTCTGCGGTGTCATAGTCGGTGGAGACGGTCTCCGGGTTGCAGTTGACCATGACGGTCTCGTAGCCCTGATCCGAAAGTTCCAGGGCCGCGTGAACGCAGGAGTAGTCAAACTCGATACCTTGACCAATGCGATTAGGGCCGGAGCCCAAAATGATGACCTTACCCTTGGAGCCTTCCGGTGCCGGGCGAACCTCGGTCTCGGCATCCGGGTCAAGCTCATAAGAGCTGTAGTGGTACGGGGTTTGTGCCTCGAACTCGCCGGCACAGGTATCTACGGTCTTGTACACGGGGCGGATACCCATGCGCCAGCGCAGACTACGTACGCCATCCTCGCCGTTGAATTCGGGGCGAAGGGCGGCAATCTGGGCGTCGGAAAGCCCAAAGACCTTGGCCTCGCGCAGCAGCTCCTCGGTGAGCACTGGGGCGTCGATAAGCTCCTGGCGGAAGGCCACCAACGTGGCCAGCTCAGCGATGAACCAGGGGTCAACGCCGGAAGCCTCGTGGACCTCGTCGATAGAAGCGCCAAGGCGAAGGGCCAGCTCGATGTCGTACATGCGGCCCTCGGTCGGGCGCTCCAGGTCCTTTAGAACGGCCTGCAGGTCAGTGGCACGCTCGCCCGCGAAGTACTCATCCGGCTTGGTCCAGAAGCCATTGGGCTTGCTTTCCAAAGAACGCATGACCTTGTTCAGGCCCGCGATGTAGTTGCGGCCGATGCCCATGGCCTCGCCCACGGACTTCATGGTGGTGGTCAGGGTGTCATCGGCACCCGGGAACTTCTCAAAAGCAAAGCGCGGGGCCTTGACAATGACGTAGTCCAAGGTCGGTTCGAAGGCAGCCTTGGTCTCGCCGGTGATGTCGTTTTGCACCTCGTCCAAGGTGTAGCCAATGGCGAGCTTGGCCGCCAGCTTAGCAATCGGGAAACCGGTGGCCTTGGATGCCAGCGCGGAGGAACGGGACACGCGCGGGTTCATCTCAATGACGATGATGCGGCCGTCATCCGGGTTTACCGCGAACTGGATATTACAGCCGCCAGTATCAACGCCGACCTCGCGGATGATGGCAATGCCCAAATCACGCATCTTCTGGAACTCACGATCAGTGAGGGTCAGCGCCGGGGCAACGGTGACGGAATCGCCGGTGTGCACGCCTAGGGCGTCGACGTTTTCGATGGAGGCAACAACTACGACGTTGTCGTCGCCATCGCGCATGAGCTCGAGCTCGTATTCCTTCCAGCCCAGGATGGATTCCTCAATGAGTACGTTGGCCTCAGGGGATGCGGCCAAGCCGCCGCCGGCAATGCGGTCCAAGTCTTCATTATTGAAGGCCAGACCGGAGCCCAAACCACCCATGGTGAAGGACGGGCGGACTACGACGGGCAGGCCGAGATTGTCGACGGTCTCGTGGACCTCATCCATGTTGTGGCACACAGCGGAGCGGGCGGACTCACCGCCGATGGAGGCGACGATGTCCTTGAATTTCTGGCGGTCCTCGCCGCGCTCGATGGCGTCAATATCGGCGCCGATGAGCTCAATGCCGTACTTGTCCAAAATTCCTTGGCGGTCCAGCTGCACTGCGGCATTCAGCGCGGTCTGGCCGCCCAAGGTAGCTAACACAGCGTCGATGGGGTGCCCCTCTTCGCGCTCCTTGACCAGAATCTTTTCGATATATTCCGGCTCAATGGGCTCGACGTAGGTGTGATCCGCAAACTCAGGGTCGGTCATGATGGTGGCCGGGTTGGAGTTGACCAGCGTCACGCGCAGGCCCTCTTCCTTGAGCACGCGGCAGGCCTGGGTGCCGGAGTAGTCGAACTCGCAAGCCTGGCCGATGACGATCGGTCCGGAGCCGATGACCAGGACGTGGTTGATGTCGTTGCGCTTTGGCATAGTTATTCTTCCTTTTCCTGGTTGTCTACTTATTTGGGGTGTGGTTAGCCATCAGTTCTTCAAACTGATCAAATAGCGGGTTGGCATCGTGCGGGCCCGCCGCGGATTCTGGGTGATACTGCACGGAGTAGGCCATGCCGTTGCGCAATGCCACGCCCTCCACGGTGTCGTCATTGAGGCAGATATGAGTGATCTGCGCGGGGCCGAAGTCGGTGGCGAACTCGGCGTCGTTGCTGTTTAGGTCATAGCCTTCCGGCGCCTTCAGCGCGAAGCCGTGGTTCTGGGAGGTGATGTCGATCTTTCCGGTCACGTTATTGCGCACCGGCACGTTGATGCCACGGTGGCCAAACTTCATCTTGTAGGTGTCCAGGCCAAGCGCGCGGCCCAGGAGCTGGTTGCCAAAGCAGATGCCGAAGAACGGGATTTTAGCTTCGAGCACCTGCTTGATGATGCCCACCATTTCGTCGGCGGTAGCCGGGTCGCCCGGGCCGTTGGAGACGAAGACGCCATCCGGGCTATAGGACTTCACCTTGTCAAAGGAGGTATTTGCGGGCACCACGATGGTTTCAATGCCGCGCTGGGAAAAGTGGCGCGGGGTTGCGGTCTTAACACCCATGTCGAAGGCAACGACGGTGTACTTCTTCTCCCCTACGGCTTCAACCGTGTACGGCTCGTCGGTAGAAACCTCCGCGGCGAGATCGGCGCCTTCCATAGAGTCCTGGGACTTAACTTCCTTGAGCAGCTCCTCTACTGGGCGTTGAGCATCTTCGCCGGAGAACAGGCCGGCGGCGATGGAGCCGTAGTTGCGCAGGTGGCGCACCAAGGTGCGGGTATCGATGCCGCGGATGCCGATGACGCCTTGCTTTTCCATCTCCTCGCTTAGGCTGCGCTCCGCGCGCCAGTTGGATACGCGCTGTGCAAGGTCGCGGATAACGAGGCCAGCAACCCAGATGCGGTTTCCGTGGGACTCGTTGTCCTCATCATTCCAACCGGTATTGCCAATGTGCGGCGCGGCGGATACCACGATCTGGCGGTGGTAGGACGGGTCCGTCATGGTTTCCTGGTAGCCGGTCATCGCCGTGGTGAATACGGCCTCACCCAAGGTGGTGCCGGTGGCGCCAAAGCCATAACCGCGGAATGTGCGCCCGTCCGCGAGAACGAGGATTGCTGGGGTTCTATCAGTCACGTCGTGGCCTTTCTCTGCCATATAGGTGGTTTCAGTGTGCAAGGTTAGTCTTCTTCGGAGGCTGCCAAGTCAAAAGTGACGGCACCTCGCAAAATGGTGTGGGTAACGCGGGCACCAAATTCTTCGCCAGCGTACGGATTGTTTTCGGACTTGGAGGCCAGCGTAGAGGAATCAGAGACCCAGTGGTGGTCTGGATCCACAATGGTCAAGTTCGCCGGCTCGCCCTCTGCAATGGGGCGGCCGTGGCCCGGCAGGCGGGTGATTTCTGCAGGGCGCTCGGACATGACGCGGGCAACAAAGCGCCAATCGGCCAAGCCGGTCTCGACGAAGATCTTGGCGATGACGGCCAAAGAAGATTCCAGGCCCAACATGCCAGGGCGGGCATTTTCAAACTCCACGCACTTGTCTTCGGAGCCGTGCGGGGCGTGGTCGGTGGCGACGCAGTCGATGGTGCCATTGAGCAGCGCCTCGCGCAGGGCCTCGGTATCACGCTGTTCGCGCAGCGGCGGGTTGACGCGGAAGAGGCCATCGTAGGTGCGCAGCTTGTCATCGGTCATTAACAGGTGGTGCGGGGTTACCTCGGCGGTGAGAGGAATATCCTGCTCCTTTGCCCACTTCAGTAGCTCCACGGTGCCCTGGGTCGAGGCGTGGCAGATGTGCACGCGGTTGCCGTAGTCGCGCGCCAATAGGGCGTCGCGGGCCACGATGGATTCCTCCGCCACGCGCGGCCACCCGCGCAGGCCGAGCTTGGCCGCGGTCTCGCCTTCATGGGCGGAAGCACCACCGGTCATGCGGTCATCCTCGGCGTGCTGTGCCAGCAGCACGTCCATGCCCTTGGCATATTCCAAGGCGCGACGCATAAGCTGCGGATCCTGGACGCATTTGCCGTCATCGGAGAACATGCGGACTTTGGCGTCCGAGCGGGCCATCATGCCGAATTCAGTCAGCGTCTTGCCTTCCAGGCCCTTGGTAATGGAGCCCACCGGGTGGACGTCGCACAGCGCCAGTGCTTGGGACTTGGCCCATACGGACTCAGCGATGATGGGCTGGTCGGTCACCGGGTTGGTATTAGCCATGGTGAACACGGCGGTGAAACCGCCCTTGGCGGCGGCCTTGGAGCCGGTCTCAATAGTCTCGGTATCCTCGCGGCCGGGCTCGCGCAGGTGCACGTGCATATCCACCAAGCCCGGCAGAAGTACGTTGCCCTGGCCGTCGATGACCTGTGCATCCTCGGCTTCTGCTGTGGCGCCGATGGCAGCGATAATGCCGTCCTTGATTACGACATCGGTGGGCTCGCCTTTGCCGTACAGGCGCACATTCTTAATCACCAGTGGGGTTTCCGCCGGCGCGGAAAGGCGACCGGTTTCCGGGTAAGTAGTCATTGTCTCTCCCTAAAGTTGAGTGTGGGTCGCGGGTTTAAATGCCGGCGTTTTCGCCATTGGTCAGCAGGGTAAACAGCACCGCCATGCGGGCGTGTACACCGTTGTGCACCTGCTGCAGGACCGCAGTCTTGTCCAAATCTGCGACGCCGTAGTTAATCTCCATGCCGCGCAGCATCGGGCCTGGGTGCATGACGATGGCGTCCTTATGCATGGCCGCCGCGCGATCCTTAGACAGGCCAAAGAGGTTGGCATACTCGCGGTGGGAGGGGAAGAAGCCGCCGTTCATGCGCTCCTGCTGCACGCGCAGCATCATGACGACGTCGGCGTCTGCGATTTCCGCATCAAAGTCATAGGACACGCGCACTGGCCAATTCTCTACCCCAAAGGGCATGAGGGTGGCTGGGCCCACGAGGGTTACCTCAGCACCAAGAGTGGTGAGCAAATCTACGTTGGAGCGTACGACGCGCGAGTGCAGGCAATCGCCCACAATCTTGACCTTCAGGCCGGCAAAGCCTTCGTCGCTATGCAGTCCCAGGCGCTGACGCACCGTGACGGCGTCGAGAAGCGCCTGCGTTGGGTGCTGGTGCGCGCCGTCGCCCGCGTTAATCACTGAAGGACCCTTGCCATTAGGGGCAACCCACTGGGCTAGCTGCTGGGGCGCACCAGAGGAAGGGTGGCGCATGATGATCGCATCGGCGCCGATGGCGGCCAAGGTAAGGCCCGTATCCTTCAGGGACTCGCCCTTCTTTACCGAGGAGGTGGAGGCAGACAGGTTAATGACGTCCGCGGACATCCACTTGCCGGCCGTTTCAAAGGAAGAGCGGGTGCGGGTGGAGTTTTCATAAAAGAGGGTATAGATAGTCCGCCCCCGCAGGGTCGGCAGCTTCTTTACTTCGCGGCCTTCTAGGGCCTCCCGGAAGCGATCCGCTTCATCCATTAGACCGATGATTTCGCTTCGGTCCAGCTCTGCCATATCGATGAGGTGCTTCATGGTTATGCCTCCCCCGTTTCGGAGCCAGCTCCGTCAGTTGTTGCGGCGGCTCGGGTCAATACGACCGCATCCCGGCCGTCAATCTCGCTGTTGTATACGGTGACGTCTTCTTCTCGCGCGGTGGGCAGATTCTTACCCACATAGTCGGCGCGGATAGGAACCTCGCGGTGGCCGCGATCTACCAAGACGGCCAGCTGAATAATGTCCGGACGGCCCACGTCACTCAACGCGTCCAAGGCGGCGCGGATTGTGCGGCCGGAATACAGCACATCGTCGACCAAGATGACGATGGCATTATCGATGCCACCGGTGGGAATCGTCGTCGGTTGGAGTGCGCGATGCGGCTTATTCAAAAGGTCATCGCGGTAGAGAGTGATATCGAGAGAGCCCCATGGGACTGCGACCCCGGAAAATTCTTCAATCTTGTGCGCTAGGCGCTGTGCAAGTGGCACGCCACCAGAGGGAATGCCAAGCAGAATGACCCGCGGTGCGTCCGCGGAATCGAGCGCCGTTTTTTCAATGATCTGGTGCGCGATGCGTGCAACGGTACGCGAAACATCATCGGAGCTTAAAAGCTCTAGCTGCTTCGCGGTAGCGTCAGTTCCACTCATCGTGACCTCCTTCCCCGCCTCACGGTGCGGTCTTTAAAGGATGCCGGTTGATGGTCTCAAAAATGTCTATGCTCTTAGACACAGAATACTCTAGCACCTTCCCCACCATTTGGGTGAGGGCGAAAAGAAGGAGGCGTATCAGTCAGTGAGTTTTTCCGCCGAACACATAGTCCCCGCCCCGCGCGAGCAGGTCTGGCAATGGCATACCCGCCAAGGCGCTTTAACCCGTCTGAACGCGCCCTTTGCCTTCATGAAACCCATCCAGCAGGCCCAGAGCCTAGGCGATGGCACCTCCATCCTGGGCCTTCCGGGCGGCCTGCGCTGGACTGCTCAGCATAAACTTTCCCAGTACCGCGAGGGCTATGAGTTCACCGATGTGTGCGTAAACTCGCCCATTCGCAAATTTGCCACATGGCAGCACCACCACACCTTTGCGGATCACCCGGACGGCACGCTCGTTCGCGATGAAGTCACTACCCGCATCCCTTCGGCGGCGCTGGAATCGGTCTTTGCTTATCGGCAGCACCAGCTCATTGAGGATTTTTCCTTTCTCCGGCGGCTTGCCGACGCCTCCTTAAACACCGAACCACTAACCATCGCCATGACCGGCTCCCGCGGCAGCGTGGGTGCAGCGCTCACCGCACAGCTGCGCACCGCCGGGCACACGGTGATCCAGCTCGTGCGCGGCACGGCCAGCAAAGGTCAGCGCACCTGGCGGCCAGAACATCCCGATCCCGACCTCCTGCGCGGCGTCGATGTCCTCGTCCACCTGGCAGGCGAACCCATCTTCGGCCGCTTCAACGATGAGCACAAGGCCGCCATCCGCGATTCCCGCGTTGGCCCCACCGAGCGCCTAGCCCGTCTAGCGGGCACCACGGATTCCGTCCGCACCATGGTCTGCGCCTCTGCCGTGGGCTACTACGGATCCGACCGCGGCGATGAGGTCCTCACCGAAGACTCCGCACCTGGCGAGGGCTTCCTGGCAGACGTGGTGGTCGACTGGGAGCGCGCCTGCGAACCCGCCCGCGCCGCGGGCACCCGCGTGGTCAATATTCGTACCGGCATCGCCATGTCGGGCGGTTCCGGCCTACTGCCACTGCTGCGCGCCCTCTTCTCTACCGGCCTGGGCGGCCCTTTCGGCGACGGTGAGTTTTGGTTCAGCTGGGTTGCTCTCGATGACCTGACGGATGCCTACTTCCGCGCCATCGTGGACGATTCGCTAGAAGGCCCGGTCAATGCGGCCTCGCCTAACCCGGTGCTCAACAAGGACTTCGTCAAAGCCCTCGGTGCAGAGCTACACCGCCCAGCCCTGCTCCCCGTTCCACCCTTCGGTCCCGCAATTTTGCTGGGCAAGGAAGGCGCCCAAGAGTTGGCCTTGGCGCAACAACGCGTAAGCCCCACGGTTCTACACAACATCGGGCATACGTTCCGCTACCCCACGATCGACGTCGCCTTGGCGCATGAATTGGGTGGCGAAAGCTTGCTGTAGGTACGGGCTATTCGAATGCCGCAGCAGACCCGCCGAATAGCCGACAGCACTAGAAGCAGAGGAAATGCGCTACGCAGGCAGCAAATCCGACGCCTCTCCCACCACGCTCACGAGCAACATATCGCGTGCACGCGATGCCGCAACGTAGAGCAATGCTCGCTCACGCTGCAGTGCGTCATCGGCCTCAGCGGGCGCCAGACCCTTAAATAGGTAGCGCTGCGGAAGAGCCTCGGCATTGACGTCGAGGAGGATGACGTGCGTGAATTCCAAGCCTTTGGCGTTATGCATGGTCATGACCGCAACGGGACGCTCTTGCGAGGTACGGCGGCCAGCGCTTACGGCAACGTCATGTTCGCCCAGCTGGCGGGCAATTTCTTCACCGCGCTGGTTGGTGCGGGTCAAAACACCAATGGAGACTTCTTCCTCGCTCCGCGTCCATTCCTTGATGTGTGCGGCAAGCACGGCAGCTTCTTCGGCCTTGGAGGTCGAATGCAGCACAATCGGCGCCGGCCCTCGGCGTACCGAGTGATACCCGGTGAGCTCATCTACGTCCTCTTCGGAGTCCACCCACTCCGTGCCCTCAAGAATGGCGGTGGCATAGCCTAAGTTCTGCGCGGTGGTGCGGTAGTTCACGCGCAGCTTCGAGGATGCCCGTCCGCGGGTTTCGATTCCGTAGTTGCGCAGGACTAGGCGCTGGCCGTAGATGCGCTGATGTGAATCTTCCGCAATAGAGATATCGTTCGGTCCGCGCTTGTCCACCGCGCGCAGGAACTTCCAGTGCCCGGCATGGAAATCTTGTCTTGGAAGTCACCGGACAAAAGCGAGAGCTCTTCGACGGGTTTGCTAGCGAAGCAGATTCCGCGAAGGTCTATGATGCCAAGGATGTCACCGAGATTAAGGTAGCGAAGAACATCATTGAGATGGAGCGTGAGCGGTTGGACATTGTTTCCAATAAACCAGTCAGCATAAGTAATCCAACAACACGGGCCCCAAGACTAGTCAATTTTGAAGGCCAAGCTTCAGTCTGACACCCGTCCACTCCGAAATCATCATGCTTAGACGTAGCGTCAACATGGCTAAAATTTCAAAGCGACTCATAACCCACCGGGGGACCTGACTCCTGTTTGGTAGACGCCTTAAATCCAGCCCAGTTGGATTGTGCGGAAAACTTATCTCCCACCACGCCTAGGTACCACGAACTGCTTGAGTCCTCTACGAAAACAATGAGAAGCTCACACTTCAATCTGCTTCAGCAGCGCTATAACCATCCGATGTGTCGCATATGAAAATGTTTATCGAACTGAGTTGGAAAGACGGCGACATTAGGAACTACTCTGAATGAACTGTTAGCCTGGCTACTCACTGGCTCCGCCATCTAAAGCGGTGGCAAAGGATTAAAGTTCGACATCCGTCCGACTGCATCTCTTAGCGACCAGTACCGTTTCCAATCTCGGGCGATGATGTCAGTATTCGTCGACAGCACCCCATCCAACACCGCAATCTCTTTATTCACGATATTGGATAGGTGCCTGCGAGACTTAGCTACCCCCGTCGCCACGATGTCGCCCTCTCCAGCATTCTGCGTGACAAATCGGCACGATTCATTTTTCGCTAACTGGTACATCAGCTGCTCGATTTTTGAGGGACGGGCGGTAAGTCGCATTACATAAGATGTCTCGAAACCTAGCGCCCTTAACGACACCTCAATTCGGGGGCGGAACCAGCCACGCGCTGTCAAACGCTCTATTGTCGCCTGAGCAGCAGGAACAGACAAAGAAGTCCGTTTGGCGACAGCACTAGCTGTCGCTCGGCCATTCTTTTGCAGAATTTTAAGGGCTACCACTTCCCGCGGGGTTGGCGGTGTCTCATTGGAAACGTCGAAATCGTCGTACTCAAATTGCCTTGCTTCTCGAGCAGGTCGCTCAAATATCCCTTCCCCAACAGGTTCCTGAATGTCAACTCCATCGTTCAATCCGATAACTGGACGCCAAGCCGACGCTTTAGTCGCGCATTGTAAGACAGGCGCTACCTGCATGCTGTCAACCCCGGGCCAATCCTGTATTGCGTTGACAGCGTCATAGAGCGCTCCTTCATTCGGACTATGCAGGGTGGTAAAGATTGGCGCGCTGCCAAAAGTAGATGCTACGTGCTGAGTTTCTGGCAGGTCGACGAGTTTGCTAATGACGGCGTTCGGACTCTGCCCTCGTACACGTATCCAAGCATGCACTGGGTAAGTGGCTGAAAACAACCGCCAAGGAATCTCACCGACAAAGCGCACAACATTGCTGTCCACAAGTTTTCTAATCTTGCGAGAGACAGTACTCGCAGAAACATCAGTTTGAGATGCAACCTCCTCCCAGGATGCTCGCGGACTCTGGAACAGAATTTTTAGAAGTTCTTTATCCAGTTCAGACAGCATTTCCGACAATGAAAACTCCTCCCTTGGAAAATTGACTTTACCTTCGTGCATTATTGCACTGTTTAGGTGAATTGTCGTGCATAAACACTTGACCGTGACCTGGGTCTCTTATAGCTTTAATCGAAACTTAGCTCTCGAGATGAGGAGGTCGACGTGACTACGCAAGCCCCCGTCCCACCAGGCGGCGACACGATTCAAGGCAGCAGAGCCATCAACTTTGCTTTCAAGTGCATTAATAAGATTGAGGTCTGGGGCAACAAACTCCCGCACCCTTTCTGGCTATTCGTTGTGCTTTCAGGAGTGCTAGTCGGCCTAAGCGCAATATTTGAAGCAATAGGGGTGGCAGCGACAAAGCCAGACGACGGCTCAGTTGTTGCTGTTAAAAGTTTGATTTCCCGTGAAGGCATGACCGTAATCGTCGGTGATGTAGTCGAGAACTTTGCATCCTTTCCACCTCTCGCGACAATTCTGACAACAATGCTGGGCATCGTCATCGCTGAAAAGAGCGGGTTGTTTGACACTGTTCTTAAGCTCACTGTTACGAAAGTTCCGGCTCGCTTTACCACCTTTGCGCTCTGCTATGCAGGAATGATTGGCCACGTAGCGGGCGACGCAGCTTATGTAACCTTGATCCCCCTAGGCGCTATCGTTTTTCGTGCAATTGGTCGCAGCCCTATCCTCGGCGCGATTATCGCGTTCGTCTCTATTTCTGCAGGATACGACGCTTCTCCATCGCTAACGACTACGGACATCTTGCTGTCTACTATTTCGACCGCAGCTGCCCACACAATCGATCCCGATGCATTCGTAACGCCGACCTCGAACTACTTTTTCGGTCTTGCTTCCTCCGTCCTCATCTCTCTAGTTATCACTCTTGTGGTGGAGCTATTCCTATCCAAGCGCCCTGACCTGCAAGTAGACGAAGACTACGAAGAGGACAGTAAAACACTCACTGTCACAGACGCTTCTGCTAAAGATGTACGCGCTCTGAAGGCAGCCGGACTTGTAGCGCTGCTTTTCGCAATTGCTTTGATCTCGGCACTTTCCTTCGAATCCTCCCCACTAAGAGGTGAAGGCAACGGCATCCTCAATTCGCCTGTGATGACAGGTATGGCCGGAATCATCGGACTGTTCTTCTCACTTGTCGGTGTAACCTATGGTCTCGTCTCCGGAAGCTATAAGAAAGTAGGCGACGTACTCCCCGCAATGGTCGAAGGATTCCGGTCAATGGCACCGATCTTGGTACTTTTCTTTGCTATTTCGCAGTTCCTTGCATACTTCAAGTGGACTGGTATCGGCCAAGTGATGGCGATTTCCGGCGCGACGTGGTTCAAGGAAATCAATGCTCCGGGCTGGGCAATTCTCCTAGGTATCGCCATCCTGATTTCTGTCATGAATTTGGTTCTCACCAGTGGATCTGCCATGTGGGCCTTGGCGGCACCGGTATTCATTCCGATGCTGATGCTGCTCGGCATTGAACCGGAAACAACCCAGGCAATGTACCGAGTCGCCGACTCCGTGACGAACTGTGTCACTCCTATGAGCCCTTACTTCGTGATGGCACTCGGTTTCATTCAGCAGTACCGCAAGAGCGCCGGGATCGGCACGCTAGCATCGTTCACTCTTCCCCTCGCCGGCATCGTATGGATCGTATGGATCTCGTTCTTCTTGCTCTGGTATCTGCTCGGCCTACCGTTTGGCTTCTAAGCTATTTCTACTTATCGCAGACCCTTGAAAGGATAAACACACTCCATGGAAACCTCTAACCCATCCAAATTCACCACAGCCTCCAAGGACCTCAATCAAATTGTCTCCGATATCCAGGCCCTTGTTGGTCTTGAAACTTATAGCTACGACAAGGCTTCATTAGCTGAGGGGCTGGCTCTCCTCCGGTCAACCGTTACCGAACGTGTAGGTACACCCGACTTTGAGGAAAGTTTCGATGGCGGCCAGTATGGCGATTGCCTGCACCTTCGCTTTGACGGCACCTCTGAACAATCCATCCTTTTCGTAGGGCACTACGACACGGTCTGGCCACAGGGAACCCTCGCGAAATGGGACAAAGCCACGGGTACTACTCAAGATGGCCGCGAATTCTTGTCCGGCCCGGGCATCTTTGACATGAAAACTGGTCTCGTCCAGGCCATTTGGATTACTAAGTACCTCAAAGAGTCCGGAAGGCCTTTCCCCACGATCCACCTATTTTTCAATGGCGACGAAGAACTGGGGTCCCCTTTCTCCCGGTCATATATCGAGAAGGTTGCCCAGGAAGTCGACGCAGCTTTTGTTTTTGAAGCTTCTCACCAGGGACTAATCAAGACCCAGCGAAAAGGTGTCGGCCTAATCAGTCTCGAGGCCAAAGGAATTGAGTCACACGCAGGACTAAACCCACAGGACGGTGCAAGTGCAATAACGGCCTTGATGGAATATTGCCTGGCAGCTGCCCAACTTGCTCGACCAGAAAAAGGAACCACAGTAAACGTAGGTCTCTTCAAAGGTGGCTCTGGCTCTAACGTCGTTGCCGGAGAAGCAAGCGCTGAAATCGACATCCGTATCAGCACTCAAGCTGAGCTCGAACGGCTCGACAAGGAACTCGATAGAATTTCCTGGGCAGACTCAAAAGTGACGGTAAGCGTGAAAAAGGATTGGAATCGTCCTCCAATGGAGTTCACCGACGCCAACAGGTCGCTCTACGAAAAGGCGCAGGCAACAGCAGCAGAGATCGGCTTCGAGCTCAAATCCACATCGGTTGGCGGGGCTAGCGATGCGAACTTCATTTCCGCACTCGGTGTCCCCGTCTTGTGCGGAATTGGCGCTGAAGGCGCCGGTGCTCACGCCCGATACGAATACGTAATCCCTCAAGCTATTCCGAAGTTCATCGAGCTGATTACCGGTACCGCTCTCAAAATTTCCTAGCTAAAGCACAACCTCTTTGGCCCACCCTTTGCCGCTGCCCTGAAGCGCACCCCTTCCGGACAGCGGTTCTCTGGTGCAAGCTCGTTTGCTTTCGCGGAAACTATACCGCGCGAACGATAAGTCTCACATCTGAAGCCGGACTGTCGCTTCGAACAGGTTCACCTGTTATTGCACGGTGCCGGTGAATGAGTTTTAATCCGAACCTCACTGCCCGCACTTATAATATTTAGCGTGGTTAAACGCATAACTTTGGGTGACGTCGCACGGGCAGCCGGTGTCTCGACAGCAACGGTCAGCATGGCACTGAACGGCAAACCCGGCTCGCGCATTCCTGCGGCGACAGTTGAAAAGGTGAGGAGAGCTGCCCGCGAGTTGGGATACCGTCCTAATGCTGCGGCGCGTGCGCTGAAGACGGGCAAGACTGGAATGCTTGGGTTCGTCTCGGACGAAGTCACTATTACACGCTTTGCGTCGCCTATGATTTCCGGGATGCTGGAGTTCGCCGAACAGGCGGGCTTGTCAGTGATGATGGCAGAAACCGCGCACAAAGATGTCCAGCTTGAAAACGCGATTGAGAGCTTAGTAAACAGAAACGTTGATGGAATCATCGTCGGGTTGATGGCCTCACGCGAAATCCGCCTTCCAGACGTCGATAAGCCGCTCGTTGTGTGTAATGGTGTCTCCACCAGGTACCCATCCGTTCTTCCGGATGACTACACCGCTGGTTATGATGCGATCGCCTACTTAGCGGCCAAGGGGCATCACCGGATCGCGGTGATTGGCCGGTACCCTTCAGAAACCGAAGTGCAGCCGTCCTGCAGTATTCGTGACCGTTTCCGAGGCATCGATGATGCAGTTGCTGAATTCGGGCTCGATGTCATCACCGAGTTCCCGGGCACCGAATGGGAACCCGAGCTTGGTTACCAAGGTGCGCTCGACATTATGCAGTACCTTTCCCCCACAGCCATTCTGACGGCTAACGACCGTATTGCTTTCGGCACGTATCAAGCGTTTCAGGAACGACAGATCTCAATTCCCCAGGATGTCTCCGTCCTTTCCTTTGATGATGAGGACCTCGCCAGCTTGGTGCGACCGGGCCTCACGACCCTGCAACTCCCCTATCAGCAAATGGGAAGAAAATCTGCGGAGCTCATTTCCAATACCACTTCCCTTAGCGACCTAGAGCACGTTTCCCCCCTTCACATCCCCCTGAAAGTGGTGGAAAGGGAGAGCGTAACCACAGGTCGCTAAAACGTTTAATCTAACTCACTTCCCTTCCCCCTTGTGACGCTTATGCTCATGTTTAAAGGATTAAGCACCGCTTGAAGGGAGCGAACCATGAACAGGTTCGGGCAACAATTTGCCAACCCGGCCTACCGATTCGGGTCGGCATCAATCTTTCTGTTTTTCGCTGCGTGGGGAATTTGGTGGTCCTTCTACCAAATCTGGCTCACCTCAAAATCTGCCGGGATTGGGCTCAATGGTTCCCAAGTAGGAACCGTCTACGCTATCCAAGGCGCTATCACTATGGTTTTGATGGTGGTCTACGGCATGCTTCAGGACAAGCTCGACTTGAAGCGCCCTATCACCATCTTCATCGGTATCGCGGCCACACTCGTCGGCCCATTCGTTGAGTTCATCTACAAGCCACTGCTCCAGAGCAGCTTCCTCCTTGGCGCAATCGTCGGCTCACTCATCATCGCCGCTGGCTTCGTAGCGGCCGCCGGTCTCCTCGAGGCCTATGTTGAGCGCTTAGCCAACCGTACAAACTTTGAGTACGGACAGTCCCGCATGTGGGGGTCCTTTGCATACGCCATCGTCGCCCTCGCCGCTGGGCTCTTGTTCCCCGTCAACCCGATGCTCAACTTCTGGATGGGCTCCGTATTCGGTTTGCTCTTCCTTCTAACGCAGCTGTTCTGGCGCCCAGAGGAAGCCACCCAGGAACGTTCCATCGAAGAAGTCGCTGCAACCACACCTCCTGTCGCCGAAATGGTCGGCTTGCTGAAGAACTCGCACGTATGGAAAGTCATCGTCGTTGTCTTCATGTCGTGGACTTTCTACACCATCTTCGACCAGCAGATGTTCCCGGACTTCTACACTTCGCTCTTCAGCAGCCCCGAAGTAGGCCAGCGCGCTTACGGCACCCTCAACTCCATTCAGGTGTTTGTTGAGGCCGCAATGATGGGCCTCGTCCCTATCCTGCTGCGCAAGCTGGGTACCCGAAACACCCTGCTGCTCGGTATCGGCGTGATGTTCATCCGTATTCTCCTGTGCGCGGTCTTCGCCGGTCCGGTCCTGATTTCCGCGGCCAAAATGCTGCATGCACTGGAAGTTCCGCTGTGCATTCTGGCTATCTTCAAGTATTTCGCCATCCACTTCAACAAGGCACTGTCCGCTACGTTGTACCTGGTTGCCTTCCAGCTCTCCTCGCAGCTCGGCAACGTCATCATGTCCAACCCTCTGGGTTCCCTCCGCGACAACATTGGTTACCAGCCGACCTTCCTGGTCATTGCCGGCTTGGTCCTCGTGGCCGGTACCCTCGCATTCTTCCTCCTCAAGAAGGACACCGAGGAAGTCATTAACCCTGAAGAACTAGAACCCGCACGCCAATAGCATTTCCACAGCTATTGCTCTACCCGCTCTATCTACTACACAGAGAAGGAAAAACTCATGTCAGAGCCTATTCAGCTCAGCAATGACCGGTGGTACCCACAGTTCCACATCACAGCACCAAGCGGTTGGATCAACGATCCGAACGGCCTGAGCTTCTTTAATGGCCGATACCATGCGTTCTTCCAGCATCATCCCTACTCCGCCACGTGGGGACCGATGCACTGGGGTCATGTCTCCTCCACTGATCTGATCTCTTGGCAGCATGAACCCATCGCACTAGCACCCGGCGAACCAAACGAGGATGACGCCGACGGTATCTGGTCCGGTTCAGCCGTGGTCCACGATGACACCCTGTATGCGTTTTACACCGGCAATCGCTGGGTCAACAGTGTTGACGATTCTGAAGGCAAGTACCAAACCCAGATGCTGGCTACCTCGACCGATGGTATCCACTTCACCAAGCATGGTGCCGTTGTTCCACCGGTTGCTGCCGACGCGCGTGATCCTAAGGTCTTTTGGGTTAAAGACCGCTGGTACATGACCATCGGCGCAAGCATCGATGACCGCGGACACGTACGCCTCTACTCCTCTCCGGATCTCCTTAACTGGACCGGGGAAGGCTCTCTCTTTGAGGATCCAGATTCCACGGTCTTCATGATTGAGTGCCCTGATTTCTTCCCTCTCGGCGATAAATGGGTTCTGCTCTACGGGCCGATGGTGAATAAACCGGTCCGATCCGGCTACGCGCTTCGCAATGGACACAACGCCGGCTACGTTGTGGGCTCCTGGACCCCTGGCGAGAAGTTCGTACCGGAAACCTCCTACCGCCCGCTCGATTGGGGACACCACTTCTACGCCACCCAATCCATGGAGGCACCCGACGGCCGGCGCATTGCCTTCGGCTGGATGGGAGAATTCGCCAATCCCCTTGGCACTCAGGCCGACGGCTGGTCGGGACAACTGGCGATTCCCCGTGAACTCACTCTTGATGATGATCTCACCCTGGTAAGTACGCCGGCAAGAGAACTCTCGGCTCTCTTCGCATCTCCGACTACTCACAATCACTCGCTCGGCGCGAATAAGGGATTCGAGGTTTCTGACATCCCTGCTGCCAAGCTATCTGTGAAGGTTGACCTGGATAAAGACGTGCCGCTGCAGGTGCCGACATGCGAACAGGTGGTCTTAAGCTTTAAACGCGGTTCTTCATCGGCGACGAAGCTGGTGTTCGACACCTTGGCGCGACGCGTTCATCTTGTCCACGGCGACGACAACGACGCCGGGCGCGGTTACCGCTCCGCTCCGTGGACGCCCGGTGAAGACCTCACCGTTTACCTCGATAAGGGGTCAATTGAGGCCTTCATTGGGGAGGGAAGAGAAACCCTGTCCTCTCTCGACTTTAAAGGCGAAGGAAACCGAACACTTAGCGTCGAAACGGTTAACGGTCCCGCAGATGTCACGGTCGATATCGCGGCGCTCACGCACGAAAGAGATTAAGGCTGCTAACACCAGAGTCCATCTGCTGACTCGACGGGACTAAGAGAGGACGAACGGTAGTCAGACCAGGGCCAACGCCGTTCGTCTTCTTCCTTCACGGCCTAACATGCGATTCACAGACACTGGGGATCATGGTCGACGGCAGCTAAATGACCTCCTCGATTTCCACAACGGGGTGGAGTGTTAGAAAGTAGAGTTGATGACTACTTCCAAGCCCCACGCAAATGGCACCGGCGATAGTGGGCAGGGTCGGCGCGGATAAGCAGTGCAGCCACCAAGTCCGACGGCACCGCCTAGAGTTAGGTCCTCGCGCTGTTTGGGACAGCCATGGGTACCGGCATCCTGTTCCTGCCTCTACAGGCGCTCATCGGAGAGCCCCGACTTCAACGCAGACAACTAATAGTCCAGCGGGTACGCAAGCATCTGCGTGCCCACCTCCAGCTGCTTTTGGTACAGCGGCACCGGCGTGCGACGCAGCGTCGACTCCAACCACAAGCGAATATGCCGAAAATGCGAAGACTCATCCGGGGTCACTGCGTCATTGACCGGGTCGAAAACCGCAATGTCATCAAGTGCGGTAAAGAAAGTGGCCGTTGTATCACGCACGTAGTCACTCACACCACGGGCACGAATGCGGAAACCATCAGTGGTACGCGCGACGTTGCTGACCAGCCAATGCTCGTCGCGGCAGGAAATGATCA
Organism: Corynebacterium sp. UMB0012; assembly: GCF_030216265.1. Lineage (NCBI taxonomy): Bacteria > Bacillati > Actinomycetota > Actinomycetes > Mycobacteriales > Corynebacteriaceae > Corynebacterium > Corynebacterium sp. UMB0012. The sequence goes on along the minus strand of NZ_JASOKQ010000006.1, from coordinate 8,637 downwards.
CGCCGGGGGCAAGCTGGGAGAAATCGGAGAGACTCATGGACTCCGAGGTAGCAGCTGGGGTGGGCTCCACTGTGGTTTGTCTCACTCAGACGCTCGAAACTAGTGATTGCTGATGTATTTTACTGCTGCCCGTCCTCAGCTGGACAGTCCACTAACACGTATATGCGCCACTGGACTTGCAGTATGGGAAACTACAGACCGGCCTAATCGGCCGTTGGCCACGTCGAGCTGTGAGCCGAGTGACGGACAAGACCCGCGACATTCCTGGCCTGCCGGAAAGCAACGGTGCGGTTAGGTAAACTAGTAAAGGTTGACCTTTATCCCCGATTAGTACATGGATTGAGACTACTTAAGTGTCTGAAGAACCAACCCTGTATCCCGATACGCCGGTAGAACCCGTAACTCTCGAGCGCATCGGCGAGATCTTTGCATCTGAGAACCTAGAATACCGCCTCGAAGAGCAGCCAGTGAGCGAGGAAGAAACCGTGCAGATCCTGCGCACGGGTTTCTCCAACGTCGCCATCGCCATGCAGGTGCGCGATGATGTGCTCGTGGCAGATTCCGTATGGCGCGGCAACGTGCCTTCTTCTGAGGGCCCAAGCCTGCTCATGGTACTCAACCAATGGAACCAGCAGCACTTCGCGCCGACCCTGCGCTTCTTTGAGTCTGCCGAGAATAACCTCGCCGTCTCCGGCGTGCGCGAGATCAACATTGCCCACGGTTTGTCCCGTAATCAGATCGGCGCCTTCGTGATGTCCACGCTGGATTCTATGCTGCAGTCCTTCGCCTTCGTGGAAGAACACTACCCACAGCTCGTGACTTGGGAGGAGCACAACCATGACTAATGCCTCTACCGAAAACAATCTGCCGGAGATCACCCTGGACCGCGTGGTCGAGGCCATGCGCACCTTCGACATCGAATTGACCAAGATGGACAGCGATATTGAGGCAGCTACCGCCAACCTCAACGGCCTGCCCACCATGTTCGCCGTTCTCGACTCCGTAGTTATTGTCCGTTGCGATGTGCCTACCGACGCCGCCTATTCCAAAGCCGACGCCGGCCTCTTCCTCGCGGCTAACCAGATCAACTCCGTAGCCTTCGGCGCCCGCGCAGTTATCTCGGAGCACGATGACATGCTCGTGGTGCGCACCGAGCGCGATATCCCTGCCGCCGCCGGCATGACCGACGAGCAGCTGCAGGCTGCCCTGAAGACCGCCGTAGATGGCGTCATCCGCGGCCAGGATGCCATGGTTTCTGCCGCCGAAGAGATGGCCAAGCTTGGCTCCGAGACCGCAGCCAAGGCTGGTTCTGACGATGCCGCCGCAGGCGACGCTGCGCAGAGCTAAGCCGCCCTAGTCCCCACTGCTCTCCCCTCTCCTTCCGCCTTAACAACGGCGCAAGGATGACGGGGAGAGTTCTTTTTCCTCTTGGCCGTTCTGGGCACATGGAGACACGAAAATGGGCGTCGATTGGCTCTGTCTTGGCCATGAAAATACCGCCCGCCACAGCTCTTCACCATCGAGCTGGGCGGGCGGTTTAAGTATGCGGGCCAGTCTAAATCTGGCTATTCCGCAGTGGCGTCCTGCTGCGCAGAACCGTCTGCTACAGCCGAGCCGTCGGCCGCGGCAGCGGAGTCCGAAGCGGTGGATGCGGAGGTATCCTCGGCCGCATCTTCCGCGTTCTTAGAGTCTACCGACTCCTCGTCGGTCGTATCCTCGCCGTCGGCATCCGCATCGCTGCCCTGGTGTTCTGCGGACATCGGGTTTTCCGCAGAACGGGATTGTGCCACGTCATCCAACACGGCGTGAATGTATGGAGCCGCTTGGTCGTTAGAGTACTGGGAGGCAATCTCCACGCCTTCCACGACTGCAGTAGCGGTGGGAATATCCGGGTTGAACAGCAGCTCCCACACCGATAGGCGCAGGATCGCACGGTCAACGGCCGGGATGCGGTGCAGTTCCCAGTCCTCGGCAAGGAAGCGAGAGATGGTGTCATCGATGGCATCCAGCTCTTCAGCGACGCCCTTGACAATGACCTGCGTGTATTCGGCGACAGGTGCTACCGCATTGCGATCCTCACGTGCCAATGCGATGCGATCCTCCACGATGGCAACGGGGTCAACGTCCCTGTTTTCTGCCTCGTAGAGGATATCGGCGGCACGACGACGCGCGCGGTACCGCGCGGTGTGCCGCTTGTAGTTGATATCGCGCTTAGGGGTGTTATCAGACACAGTCAGATGCCCTAGTTGTTAACGCGGGAGAGGTACTCGCCGGTACGGGTATCGATCTTGAGGACGTTGCCGATCTCAATGAACAGCGGAACCTGGATCTCAGCGCCGGTTTCCAGAGTGGCGGGCTTGGTGCCGCCGGAAGAACGGTCACCCTGCAGGCCAGGCTCGGTGTGCTCGACCTTAAGGTCTACGGAGATAGGCAGTTCGGCAAACAGTGCCTCATCCTCGTAGAAGGAAACCTGAACGCGCATGTTCTCCAGCAGGAAGCGAGCGGCATCGCCGAACTTCTCCGGCGGGAGCTCGAACTGCTCAAAGGTCTTTTCATCCATAACAACGTAGCTGGTGCCATCGTTGTACAGGTAGGTCATATCGCGGCGGTCCACGGTAGCGGTCTCTACCTTAACGCCAGCATTCCAGGTCTTGTCCACGGTCTTACCGGAGACAACATCCTTGAGCTTGGTACGCACGAAGGCTGGGCCTTTGCCCGGCTTGACGTGCTGGAACTCAACGATCTGCATCAGTTTGTTGTCGATCTTCAGAACGAGGCCGTTCTTGAAATCAGTAGTATCAGCCATTGCGGTTAAACTCCCGAAAATTGTGGACTAAAGGTTGAAAACAATGTTTAAGCCTACCGGACAACTGCCCCTTGGGGTATTACCGGTCCCCCATTTCTTCCCCACAGTTACCAGCGGAGTGACTTTCGGGGCCTGTCGCCTGCCCTAAGCGGTCAGACACACGAGCAATCAAAGGTTTTTATCTAGCAATAACTCGCTGTACGATAAGGCTTTACTTTATTGATTTTTCACATATCTACCAAGGATTTTTGCAATGTTTCTCAAGAAGCTCTACGCCGCGGCTACCGCTACTGGCGCAACCGTAGCAGCACTATCCGCTCCGCAGGCCATGGCGGCAGACGCCCAGACCGTGATGTTCGGCGATTCTGTCTTTGCCAACCCAACCTATGGCCAAATTGGCACTACCTCGAGCCTGTCCCCTTCGGCAAGCACTACGCTCTCGTCTGCTACCCACGGCATCGAAGACGCTCCTGGCGCGCCGTCCCCACAAGGCTGCCCGCAGGGTCAGAGTAATGTCGGCCGCGAATTGGGCCGTGTTTCTGGTCAGCACGTAGCCAACTACGCATGCTCTGCGGCGAAGGCCGCTGGCCAGTCGCACCGCAAGGACTTCACTGAACAGATCAACGGAGCCATTGCCAATAATGATCTCAATGGCGAAACGAAGAACGTATTGATTCAGTTTGGCGCCAATGATCTCCAGGAAATCGTGCGCCCATCTCTTTCTTCTTCCAATCCCTACTACGACGGCATGAAGCATTCGATCCAGCGGATTCGCCACGCCGCCCCGAATGCCCGCATCACCGTTGTAGGCTATCCCGCCATCTCCGCCCGCAATGGCGCAGTATGCCCGCTACGCACCTCCGCACCGGGCTCCTCTGAAGCCGGATTCAACATGGACTACGCGGGCTTGGTTCGCACCGGTGAGGACCAGGTCAATAGCGCCATGTACAAGGCAGCACGCGCAAACGGCGTGCAGTACTACGACCTACGCGCCGACTCCATTGATCACGGTATGTGCGCGCCGGACAGCTCCCGCTGGATTTCCGGCAAGTGGGAGTACTCCGTACCGCACAACCTCTTTAATCACCTCACGCACCTGGGCAATCGCAATGTCGCCCAGCTGCTTAACTCCAAGGTGCTGGCTCACTAGGCGGGCAGTTCAGTAAATTCCTTCGTCGCGGCGGTAATGATTTTCGGCGCACCATCGGTAATGATGAGGGTGTCTTCGATGCGCACGCCACCCTTGCCTGGCACATAGATGCCCGGCTCGATGGTCAGGGTCATACCTGCGGCGAGTTCGCCCTTACCGGTTTGTGCCGCGAACGGGGCTTCGTGGACGTCGAGGCCCACGCCGTGGCCCGTCGAGTGCACAAAGTAGTCGCCATAGCCGGCGGCGGAGATGACATCGCGGCAGGCTGCGTCGACGTCGGCAAGCTTAGCGCCCGGCACCGACGCTGCCACGCCTGCCTTTTGGGCGCGGAGCACCACATCATAGATTTCCTTGGCAAAATCATTCGCCGTGCCCACGACGTAGGTGCGGGTGCAATCGGAGTTGAATCCGCGCAGGTGGGCACCGAAGTCGATGGTCACTAGGTCGCCGTCCTCGATGACCCGGTCATCGGCACCATGGTGCGGCATCGCCGAGTTCGGACCGGACGCCACGATGGTATCGAAGCTCACTCGCTCCGAGCCGAGCATGCGCATACGATACTCCAAATCGGCGGCCACTTGGCGCTCGGTGCGGCCGGCACGCAACTCACCAGCGGCGAGTAGATCCTCCAGCGCCTGATTTGCCAGCGCGGCAATCTCTTCCAGCTTTTCTAGCTCGAGCGAATCCTTGACCAAGCGAATTTGTTCCATGACCCCGGCGATGGGAACCAAGGTAACCGACTCCGGGGCGGACTCTTCCAGCTCCTTCAGCTCGGAGACCGAGAGGTAGTCTGCTTCAAAACCGACTCGAATCGGTCCCTCGACATCGGCAAACTGCTGCAGGAGCACCTTTCCTACCGCGCGGCCTTGGATAGCCTCCAGATCGGGAACTTCGCGGGCGATCTGCGTGGTGTACCGGCCGTCGGTAGCAACCTGCGCGGTAAGGTCCTTGCGCAGCAATAGCCCGCCATTCGAGCCGGAGAATCCCGAAAGGTAGCGCACGTGCGTGAGGTGGGTGACCAGAACGGCATCGATGCGCTGGCCGGCTAGTTCCGCGGCAAGCTTGCGGCGCCGGTCACTAAAACGGGTATCTGCCAAAGCCATGATTTCATCCTTTTAGGGTCGACTGCGGTGTAGAAAGTATCCACCCAGTATATCGACCCTGCCCCTGCAGTTGGGCGGAATTCTTTCTAGCCGGCTGCCGCCCAGCCCGTTCGAGGGGTGCCTATTGGCAGAGGTAGTCCACTGCCGCCACGTAGCCGAAGACCCCCAACCCCGCGATGACGCCGCGGGCGATAGGGCTGAGATAGGAGTGATGGCGGAAGGGCTCGCGCGCATGCACATTAGAAATATGCACCTCTACGAATCCGGCGCCATCGGCTACCTCTGCCAGGGCATCCCGCAGGGCCACTGAAGTATGGGTAAAACCGCCGGGATTGATAATCACTGGGTGGCCCGCATCCGCGGCAGCATGCACCTTCTCAATGAGCTCACCCTCATGGTTGGACTGGAAGCACTCTACCTCTGCACCGTGCGTGGCGGCGCGCGAGGAGATCATCTGTTCTACATCCGCCAAGGTGGTGGAACCGTAGACATCCGGTTGCCGCTTTCCTAAGCGGTTCAAGTTCGGGCCGTTGAGGACAATAATCTTCATTTCTACTCCGAAATCGCGGCGTAGGCCGCCTCTAGCTCTTCCGTGGTGGGGCCTTCGAGACGGGTCGTTTCGCCCACCCCGGTCAAGGCTACAAACCGGATCTTTCCGTCGCGGTTCTTCTTATCGTGGGTCATTGCCTCATACAGGTCCGCGAACTGACCTGCCTTATACGAGGTTGGCAGCCCAATGCTGTGCAGGATTCGGCGGTGCTTTTCCACGAGTTCCGCGTCAATGAGGCCGCGCGCATGCGCTAGGTGGGCGATAAACATCATGCCCACCGCCACCGCGTTGCCATGGCGCCACTGATACTGTTCATGGCGCTCCACCGCATGGCCAAAGGTATGGCCGTAGTTGAGCGTTTCCCGCAGGCCCAATTCTTTGAGGTCCTCGCCCACCACCGCGGCCTTCACCGCGATAGAGCGCTCAATCAATTCTGGAAGATAGCCCTGCGGGTCCACGCATGCACCGGGGTCACTGTCATAGCGTTCAAGGATCACCGGGTCATGGATGAATCCGGTTTTGATGATTTCTGCCGAGCCTGCAATGATCTCCGCCTCGGGCAGGGTATCGAGGCGCTCGAGATCCACAAACACAGAATCTGGCTCATGAAAGGCTCCAACGAGGTTCTTACCGGCTGCGGTATTGATGCCGGTTTTGCCGCCGACGGCCGCGTCAACCATGGCCAATAGCGTGGTAGGCACCTGAATAACTTTGATGCCGCGCATCCACCCGGCTGCGGCGAACCCAGCCAAATCGGTGGTGGCGCCACCGCCGAGGCCGATGATGACGTCACGGCGGTTAAAGCCCTTCTCTCCCAGCTGATCCCACACGCTGCCGATGATGTTGAGTTGCTTGGCGGCCTCGGCATCGGGGACATCGATAAGCGTAGGCTCCACCCCCTCAGCGGCGACGAGTTCTGCTAAGCGCTCGGCCGCGGCACGCAGGGGCGGCTGGCAGATAATGCCCGCCTGGCCTGCACCAATCTGCGCGCAGCGCTGCGCGATGTCCCGATTGAGATCGGCGCCAATGCGAACTTCATAGGGCTGTGGTCCATTAACGGCAATGCTGGGCATGATGGTCCTTTCCGTTCGCCGTCGAGGCAATGGGGCGAGAAACTAGTGTTAGCGCGGCGGGGAATCTACAGGGTATCGAGGAAGCCGAGAATATCGCCCACTACCTGCTGTGGGGTCCGGGCATCGGTGCGTACCCGGTAATCGGCCACCTCCTGGTAATACGGGCGACGCGCCTCCACAAGGTTGCGGTAGTGCTCGAGGGGATCGGCGGCCGCAAGCACTGGCCGATTGCTATCCCCGGACGTCCGCCGTGCACCTTCTTCAGGAGAGATATCCAAAAAGATGACACTATGGCGCTCCAGCAGCTCACGGGTGGAGTCCGTCAGCACTGCCCCGCCGCCGAGGCTGACTACTCCACCAGTGCGCAGCGCCGCAGCAACGTGCTCGGCTTCGAGCGCGCGAAAGTCTGGTTCACCCAGCTCGCTAAAGACTTCCCCGCACGGCTTGTCTTTATCCTGTTCAATGAGGTGATCCGAATCCACCAGTTCGCAGCTCAAGGCGTGGGAAAGGCGGCGGCCAATGGTGGATTTACCCGCACCTGGCGGGCCAACCAAAACAACGCGTGGACGGGGCAGGCCCGTAACGGCGGTTGGGGTGGTCATAACTTACTCCTGGTCAAAAGCAAGACGGTCCGAAACGTATTTATCATACGCGGCGATGGCTGCAGAGGTTTCTTCGAGGCTATCGCCACCGAACTTTTCTAGCACGGCGCGCGCAAGGACGAGGGCAACCATTGCCTCTGCAACGACGCCCGCCGCGGGAACCGCGCACACATCGGAGCGTTGGTGAATGGCAGTAGCTTCAGCGCCGGACTCCATATCAATAGTGCGCAAGGCACGCGGAACGGTAGAAATCGGCTTCATCGCCGCCCGCACGCGCAGCTGCTGCCCGTTCGTCATGCCGCCTTCAAGTCCGCCTGCACGGTTGCTAAGGCGGGATACGCCTTCTTCGGTTCGGACCATCTCATCGTGGGCAGCGGAACCGCGACGTCGGGCCTCGGCAAAGCCATCGCCAATTTCCACGCCCTTGATAGCCTGAATGCCCATCAAGGCGCTAGCCAATTGTGCGTCCAAGCGGTCATCGCCGGAAATATGCGAGCCCAGCCCGATAGGCAGACCATCGACCACAACCTCAACGATGCCGCCCAAGGTATCGCCCTGCTTCTTTGCGGCCTCAATTTCCGCAATCATGGAGGCTTCAGCCGCCTTATCGCAGGCGCGGACCGGCGAATCATCGATAGCCTCGATGTCCGTGAACGCTGGCGCAGGCCCCTCATAAGGCTCGGAAGCGCCAATGGAAATCACGTGAGAGAGAACCTCAACGCCCAAGGTCTCGCGCAGGAAATTGCGCGCTACGGTAGCTGCGGCCACACGGGCCGCCGTTTCACGCGCAGAAGAGCGCTCGAGGATGGGGCGTGCTTCACTGTGGCGGTACTTCACCATTCCGGCAAAGTCCGCGTGCCCGGGGCGCGGCCTCGTCAAGGCGGCACCGCGGCCGGAGTTCATCGCTTTAATAGTGTCTTCATCGTCCATATCCAGCGGATCAGCCGACATAATGGTGGTCCACTTGGGCCACTCCGTATTGCCAATCATGATGGCGATGGGACTACCCAAAGTGAGCCCATGGCGGACTCCACCCAGCACGGTGACCTCATCGGCCTCAAACTTCATACGGGCACCGCGGCCATAGCCTAGGCGGCGCCGGGAAAGCTGATGGGAAATATCGGCGCGGGTAATTGGGACCCCAGCGGGCATATGCTCCAACATCGAAATAAGAGCTTGGCCGTGGGATTCACCTGCAGTAGTCCAACGAAGCATGCGGGTATTATCGCACGGCCTGGCCAATCCAGTACCAACTTGGCCCCGCAATATATTCTTCCACCCCCTCAAAGAGGGTGCGCACATGCGAGAACGACCGTTGCCGCTAGCAACATCGCAGGGCCGTGCGGGCTCTCC